>JALYQN010000127.1 GCA_030855835.1 Actinomycetota bacterium
ACCGTGCACCGCACTCGGCAGCTCCGCTCACACAAGTTGTTCTCCGGCTCAAGGTGCTAGCCGGTGCTCTCACGGCCCCCTCGAGCCGGCCGGCCCGCCACCGGGCCCTGCGGTGGCCCGAAGACGCCGACACCGACCAGCTCCCAGCCCAAGCCAGCGTCAGCGACAGCCCTCCGCCGTCCACCGCCCGCAGCGGCCGGGGAGCCGACCTCCGCGGCACAGATGGGGGGAGCAACGCTCACAGCAGACTCCGGCGCTCATTACGAACACTGCTGGGGAAAATGCGGTGCTACGGCGGGGGTCTCCGCGAATCCGCCACGTCGAGGCTCCCCCCCGCCCTCACCACGCGACATCGGCTCACCCACCGCGACTGACCGCCTGTCGAGCCCGGGGTCGCCGAACAGGTCGTGGCCCAGCTCGCGCCCGAGGAGACCAACGATTGGCTAGGCCTCGCTGTCCACCTGTCCGAGGATCTGGCCCGAGATCGCGCTGGCCTTTGTCAAGTGGGAGTCCCGCCCCGCCTAGCCGCGACCGGCTGAAACACGGCAAGGTGCGACGCAGGCGAGCCGGCGCTCTACCTGAAGGTGGAGAAAGCGAGATGACCGCAGAAGACGCTCACTGGCTACTGTTCAATGCCGGCTTGCTAGCCGCGTAGCTCGCGCAAGTCGGCAATAGCGGCGAATGAGTCCTGCTGCGTCCCCGACAGCGCAGCACCCTGATCGTCAGCGAGACCATCGTCGAGGTCCCACCCGGCGGCGCCCCCGCCGGGCAACGGATGATCAACAAGGCCTACCCCAAGGACAAGGAACCCCGCACCCTGGCTTCCTTCGCCCCGGACTCCTTCAAGCGCTGCGCGACACATTGAGTCCCGCGGCTGGGCGACGGTCGCGAGGTCGCTTGTCGTGCAGCATGCGACGGGGAGCGGGGTGCGCTGTTATCGCGGCAACACCGACGCCATACCGACCTCAAAGGGTCGGCATGGCGTCGGCGCAGGCCGGGTTTCGGGGTGGGCCTACGGTCGGGTCGTCGAGGGCCGACCGGTGTACTTGAAGATGTACAAACCGTAGTCTCGGTCGCTCGCGGCGACAAGCTCCTGCCCCCGGTGGGAGAACACGTCCACGCCCCAGAAGTCGTTCCCGCGGCGGTCGATGAATTCACCTGCCGGCTTGAGCCGATCGCCCTTAATCTTCAGTACACGGAAACCGGCGTCGTAGTAGGAGGAGTAGACGAGCCTGTCGCGCTGGCGCGAGGTCGCCACCTCGTGCACCGACAACGCGCCGAAGCGGGTGGCATAACGTTCGTCCATCGCCTCGCGCACGGCGAAGGTGTCGAGCTCTACCAGCTTCCCGAGGCGGTTGTCGAACAGGTGAATGTAGCCCCAGCCGTTGAAGAACGCGGTCAGGGTGACCACGTCACCGGTGGCTCCCAGCTCGATAGGGGCGAGCTCTTCGCCGGTGCCTGCACGGCACTCCTCCTCGTCGTACTGCTCCTCGATGTCGAACAGGCCGTAACCGTCGCGCCGAGAGATCGTCACGACCGGGCGCTCACCCGCGATTAACCCGCCGAACAGTCCACAGCCGTCCACGGCGGTGCGGTTAAAGATGATCGTGCCCGCATATCCGCCGTTGGCGGTGACAGCCTCGACGTTCGCGACTTTCTCGTCAAACGTGCAGATGCCACGCTCGGCCACTGCAAGCCACGGACCACCGGTCTGCGGAGGTGCCGGAACTGCTGGGTCGGCGTTGCAGGCCCGCCCGACGTACACGGCAGTCCCGGTCAGCGGCTCGTCCGGCATGATCGGGGGGGTGGAGCTGCCACCGACCGCCGCGAAGGCAGAGCCGTCGTTGGTCTCCCCGTTGACGCCGAACGGGTTGAAGTCCTCGTCTGCTCCCACGACGTACTCGTTGTCGCGGGTGAACTCCGCATAGTGCCCGTTGCCTTCGGGCTTTTCGCGCAGACCGGCACGAGCCAACAATTCAGGATCGGGGCTGTTGAAGTCGGAGTCGCCCAGGTACACCGGGTTACGCGGGTCCGAAACGTCGAGCTTGACGTACCCCCCGTCCCAGTACGACAGCAGCATGACTGGGCGGTCCCCGATCCGCTTGACGACCATGTCGTGCAGAAAGACCTCGTCGAGTCCAGCCTGGACGATCTGCGGAAAGAGCTCGGCCAGATTGTGCTCCGCGATCTTTCGAGGGCTACGCGGATCAGTGACGTTGAAGATGTCGACGTCGTCTGCCTCGTAGTCGTCAACGAGCACGGCGTACGCCTTACGACCGTCCTGCCAGAGGAAGGCGCTGTGCACCTCGTGCGCGAAGGCGTCGCCGGTCAGCCCGTGGTCACCAAAGCCCTCCGCCAGGAACTCGGAGTCTCGCGGATCCGTCACGTCGACCAGCGTCGCGCCACCAACGGTGCCTGGCTGCAGCTCGTCGCAAATCTCGTTGTTGAACAGAAGCACATCGCCGTTGAAGTGCCTCGTCTCCAGGTGAACCGTCTGTACACCCTCGCCGACAAAACTGTTGGGTCCGGTCGGGATGAAGCCGACCTCCTTCGGCTCGCGCGGCTTGGCCACATCAAAGACCGCTACGCCACCCTTGTCGCAGCTCGGGTCGGCAAAGGCACCGAGGTAAGCGTGATCACGGAAGACGGAGACGTCTGCCACGCGTCCCGGCGCCCGGTCAGACACTGGTGCCTTTCCGACGACTTCGACGTTCTCACGGGTCGGAGGAAGGTGGCCTTCGCTCTCACCGTGGCCGTGCTCACGAGGTGGGAGGGTGTCGCGGGCACTCTCCTGCGGCCGGTCGGCGACGGACCGCTGAACAGCGGACTTGCTGGGCTCGTCGTCCGGCGGGGCCTCGGCTGCCGTCGCGGCCACCATGCTGGCCGCGGTCACCGCCCCAGCCAACAAGCCTGCGATAGTGGAAGGTCCGCGCCTCATGGCAACTCCTAGCGATTTGCACAAATGTGACCAATAGGGGAAGTCGCCAAGAGTGTGGCAGCCCCTTTCGACGAGCGGAACCCCTCGATGGCAACGTCACCGACGGTTTCCACCCGGTCACCCGTTGGGGCGACCCCTCGCTGAACCGCCCGAAGCATCGAGCCGCGCTGCACCGGAACCGCTTCGGCTACGCCGCGGTGCCGGCACAGACCGAATGTCACCGCGTCCAGCAGCAGCTCCCACAAGGCCTCGACGATGTTGTGCCCTACGCCCACGGTGACCTAGGGCTCGCGGCCCTCGGAGGTCTCGATGAGCACCCGGATCACCGCATCGGTGCCGAGGCCCTGGTCGAGGATTCGCACCCGGTAGTCGATCAGCTCGAGGAGTCGACGGGTTGGGAGCTGCTGCTGCTCGACTCGGCGGCCCGCACGGCCGACCTGGTCGCCGACCTGCAGGCGTGATCGACAGCACCGGCCCTATGGTCGACGGGAGGCCTAACCCAGCGGCGGTCGAGGTGCGGCAACTATGGTTCGCTCTGGGCCGGCTGCTCGCCGGGCTGCGTTTCCCGGTCGAGCACGACCGTTCGCACCTTCCGCACCGCGGGCCGCGCGGCTTCTACGGGCCGACGGCTGTCTCGTGAGACCGAAGCTACCGCGCCACCGCCGGAGATGCCGGCCCGGTTGCGGTGCTTCGAGCCGCCCGAGTGGGGCGTCACCCCGGACGCGTCCGACGCCGGGCTGGCCGAGGCGCGGCAGCGACATGGCACCGGCCTGGCTCGACTGGTGCCACGACAACCACGCCGACCCGCTCGAGATGCTCCGACGCCGGATCAACGACCGCCGCCGAGCCGCCGGGGTGCCGCCGATCGACTATCGGGACTGAGGGGGGCACCAGCGAGCTGATGATCACCAGCATCTCTCAAACCTGCTAGCGATGTCTTTTGGCTCCGGTAGACACCCGCTGGCGAGAGGTTGTTGGGAGCTCGGTTCGGTCATCGGTGGTTGCAGTGAGCCAACTGCTCGACGCAGTGCCGACTCGGGTGGCCTACGGGCCCTTCGTACCGGTTACACCGGATGTGCCCGACTGGTACGTTCCTCGGCGTCGAGGAACGGAGCAACCGATGATCCGCATCTCTAGGCGCCCTAAGCCGGCGGCATTGACCGCGGCACTGGTCTCCGGCCTTCTGGCAGTCACCCTCGCGGGCCCGCTCCCGGCGAGCGGCGCGTCATCACCCCCAACGACCCGAAGGCCCGCCGGCGCGCCCGCCGAACGTGTGGTTCCTGTTCCCGACCTCGACTGGCGCGACTGCGGCCGCCGCCTTCAGTGCGCTCGAGCGGAGGTGCCGCTGGACTACGACGACCCGACCGCCGGTGTTGTTCGGCTGGCACTGATCAAGAGTCCGGCGTCGGGTGCTCGCCCAGCCAAGGGCTCCATTTTCCTGAACCCGGGCGGTCCGGGTGGCTCCGGGGTGGACTTCGTCCGCGGGACACGCGACTTCCTCTTCACGGAGCAGGTACGGCGACGCTTCGACCTCGTCGGGTTCGATCCCCGTGGCATCGCCCGGAGCCGACCGGTCGAGTGCTTCGACACCGTGCAGGAGGCCCTCGCGGTCCTCACCCCGTTCCCGTTCCCGTTCACCGACAGCGAGGAGCGGCGGTGGGTGCGTTCCGACCGCGAGTACGCCGCGGCCTGCGCCGAGAACGCCGGCCCGATCATCGACCACATGTCGACCGCCAACGTGGCTCGCGACATGGACCTGCTGCGCCGCGCCGTGGGCGACGAGCGCATGACGTTCGCCGGCTACTCGTACGGGTCGATGATCGGCTCCACGTACGCAGCGATGTTCCCCGACAAGGTGCGCGCGGTCGTGATCGACGGCATCCTCGACCCGGTGGCCTGGTCCACCGGGCGGGGAGATCAGGCCGAGACGCTTCCTGTCAGCGCCCGGCTGCGCAGCGAGCAGGGTTCGTTCGAAACGTTGCAGCAGTTCCTGACGCTGTGCGACGAGGCTGGGGACCGGTGCGCCTTCTCCGGCGGCGACCCGCGCCGGCGCTACCAGCTAATTGCCCGACAGCTCATCGACGACCCGGTACGCCTGCCCGGGCAGGGCCGCATCACGTACAACGTGTTCGTGATCATCTCGCTGGGCGCGATGTATGACCCCTCCGTGTGGCCCGACTTCGCCCGCTTCCTCAACGCCGTGCGCCAACAGAGCCGGCCGGACCAGGTGGCGCAGCGGTTGGCCGATGTCCGCGAACGCATCGACGACCTGCCTGTGCCGGGCGGAGTGCCGAGCGAACGGTTCCCGGGCATCCGGCCAATCCGCGGTTGGGATACATCTCAAGTCATCGAGGGTTTCGCCGGGGTCATCTGCTCGGACAGCAATAACCCCGACTCGCCGGATGATTGGGCGCGGGCGGCCGCCGCCGCGGACCGCCGCTACCCGTACTTCGGCCGTCCGTGGGTGTGGTTTTCGAGCATCTGCGCGTGGTGGCCGGGTGTCGACGAGGACCGCTTCATCGGCCCGTACTCCGCAGAGACAACCAACGCGGTGCTCGTGGTCGGTACCCGCTTCGACCCCGCGACGCCCTACCAGAACGCGGTGAGCACCGCCGGTGTCCTCGGCCGCGCCCGGCTCCTCACACTCGACGGCTGGGGTCACACGTCACTGTTCAGCTCGAGGTGTATCGACGACTACACCGCTGAGTACCTGCTGCACCGCCGGTTGCCGCCCCGTGGGGCGAGCTGCCGGCCCGACCGAGTGCCCTTCGCCGGCTGATCCCGCGCCGCCATCGCAAAGGCACCGCAGTAGTAGCGCACCAGCCCCCACCAGTCGTCCGGGTCACGCCGCTGCGCGGTCACCCAGCCGTCGAGCCACGCGCCGTCGTGACGCACCTGCACTGGGCGGGGTGTCGAGGATGGTGCAGCGGCCGGTCGCGTTGCGAGGCGACACTCGTTCAGTTGCTCCCGTCGCTATGCCTCGTGAAGCGGTATTCGACGTCGTTGAACGAGTTCGCCGCGAGGCAGTAGAAGAAGCGCAGAACCGTCGGTGCCGAGTTCCGAATGCCGTGCTCAACATCGGCAGGGATGGAGACAGCCGAGCCTTCGGTCACCGGGTGCTCCGCTCCGGCCAACGTCACCAAACCCTCGCCCTCGATGACGTGATAGACCTCCGCGGCGGCATGCCGATGCA
>JALYQN010000154.1 GCA_030855835.1 Actinomycetota bacterium
GCCATGGGGGGGACCTTACGTCGCGTGGTGTGTGGGGGGTGCCGTGCCATGGTGCCCAGGTCAGGGGGATTGAGCAACTCCGACCGTGGACATCTGTGGACATTTGATCACCGTTTGGGGTTGTGTGTTGTCATCTGTCCACCGTAGGATGACAGGGCATCATCAACAGACGTGAGGGGGAGCTCGGATGCCGGACGAGAAGGGGCCTTGCGGGGCGCCGGTGTTGTTCACGGTCCGCCAGGCCGCTGAACATTTCGGGGTGACGGACAAGACGGTGCGCCGCTGGCTGGACCGGGGCAAGATCGACAAGATCCAGCCGGACGGCCCTGGCGGTCTGGTCTGGATGCGTGTCGACCAGCTTCTCCGCGCTTCGCAGGACACGTCAGATGACAGTGACGGCACGGGGGGCGTGTGATGGGCGAGAAAGTCGACCAGCAGGACCCCCGTCCGGCGGTCCCCGCTCACCGGGTGTCAGCCCGTGCGGAGTGCCTCGCCCGCCACCTGGCGGCCGAGCAGGACCCGTTCACGGACCTGCCGACGTTCGAGCTGGGCAGGTACTGAGGTGCCCTGGGACAAGCACCCGACCGCGGACTTCCACACGCTGACCATGGCGGGCGCCCTGAGCTACGCACGCAGGGACAGCGACGGCGCCTTGACGCTCCACCTGTCAGCGAGCAACGGCCCGTCGCAGGCGACGTGGACGCTCCGGCTCGACGGTGACATCCGTGCCGCTCTGCTCGAGGCGCTCACGACTAAGCCCGAGGCGGAGGTCGCGGCTGATAGCGAACGCTGGTGGACGGCGGCGTACGAGGCCGACGAGGCGGCCGGGCGATGAGCAACTGGGCCGACCGGATCGGCGTGCACAGCGGGATGCACCAGGTGCAGCCGCTCAACATCGACCAGTTCCGCTTCAACTTCGCAGCTTGGCCGGCCGAAGATCGCATACCGGACGGGCACGCCGAGGGGCGCATCAGGGTCGGGGTCGGCTCGGCTTTCGAGGTCCGCCTGTGGGCGAGGACAGGCGGCATCAACGCTGCCAACGCGGTGATGCGCGACGTCCTGGCCCGCAGCATGTTCGACCTCGCGGAGTGGGTGCCGGACCCGTTCGAGGGTTACGAGCCGGGCGGTGCCCTGTGACCGGCTTCTCGTGCCGTGGGACGTACCGGTTCCGTCTCGCCCCGCACCTGGTGCCGACGGCCGGCACGGGCGGGTCGTGGTGGCGCACGGTGCGTGACCTCGCCGCCGAGTTCTTCGACGGGGCCGAGGTGGTCGAGCGGGACGTCGACGGTGACCCGGTCGTGTGGGTCGACGACTGCGGCTCGATGCGGCTCGTGAGCCAGGACGAGTTCGACCGCACCGGGTCGACGGTGACGGTCGAGCTGGCGTGGGCGCCCGGTGACGGGCCGTCCGGGTGGTCGATGCCGAAGTCCGGGTGGGTGCTGGAGATGGTGCGGGTGCAGGCGAGGGAGCGGGCGGCGTGAGGGAGCCCGGTCGACCTCCAGCGAACCTTGAAGGGCCGTGGGTGCCCTGGTTCGCCTGCGAAGAACCTGAGCGCCTCATCGACGGCTTGGCCCTTTGGCACTACTCGGGGTGCGCCGGCTGCCGGTTCAAGGCCGCAGCGCAGCTCGCTGCTCATCCGGATGACCCGCATGTGCGGTGGCTCAACCAAGTGATCGAAGACAACAACAACGAAGGCGGCGGACAGTGATGAGACGTTCAACGAGGCGTAAAGCGATGTTGGTTCTGGCGGTCGGCGGTGCGGTCGCGCTTGGCGGCATGGTCGCCGGGCCGGATGCGGGCGCGACGGACCGGCCGTACGCGGGGCAGGCGGACCTGTTGGTCCCGGCGTACGTGCCGATCCCGGGGCAGGGGGCGTCCGTCCACGCCGTGTGCCACGGCACGGACGCCGTCGAGGTCGGGGTGCACCCGTTCGACGGGGTGGCCCGCAGCTTCCAGGTCTGGTCCGACGACGACGGCTTGCTCGTGAACATCGTTTCGGCGGACGAGACGTTGGTCGTCCCGCTCGTGGATGGCCCGGCCCGGGTCGTGTACTCGGGCACGTCCTCTTATGACCTGGCGACGGATTTGTGTGTCGCCTCTGAGACCGTCCCGACGACGGCGCTGCCGGTCCCCCCGCCGGTTGCGCCGCCGGTGACGGAGGTGCCTGGGCCGGTGGGCGACCCCCCGCCTGCCGGCCCGGCAACCTCCATCCCGAGGACGGGTGTGCTGTTGTCGTCTAACGGGCCGATGACCCGGGACGAGCTGCCGGCGACGGGTGCGGGCGACTGGTTGGGCGTGGCCGCCCTGGTCGGCGCTGCGGCTGTGGTCACGGGTGCGACGATCGAGGTTGCGACGCGTAAGGGGCGGCGGTCGTGACCCGGTGGACGTGCGCCACGTGCGGTACCTCGTTCTCGGGGCCTCGTTGCCCGGCCTGCGCGCCGATGTCCCCCGTGCGGGTGACGCGCAAGGGGCGTCGGTCGTGAGCGTCGACTTCGACGCTTGCCGTGTCCGGGCGGCTGCGATCTGGACCGTCGAGAACCTGGCCGAGCGGCGGCGGCGGATGGCGGCCCATAAGTCGGACTACCCGCGAGGCGAGGACATCGCCTGGTTGCGTTCGCTCGGCGTGTACGACGTCCCGAAGGCAGCCGACCGGTGACTCCCGACGTGGACGCCGGGTGGATGGCCGAGGCTGCGTGCGCGGGGATGCCGGTCCGGTTGTTCTTCCCGGAGCGTGGCGAGCCGGCGAAGGACGCGATAGCGGTCTGCTCTGGGTGCCCGGTGCGGGAGGAATGCCGGGAGTACTCGTTCCTCGTCGGCGTGCGCCACGGGGTGTGGGGCGGGCTCGGTGAGCGTGCCCGGCGGCGGGTGCGGGCGCCGAGGAGGCCGGGCCGGCAGCGTGGCGCGCAGTGCCCGCAGGGTCACCCGTACACGGCGGAGAACGTCTACACGACACCGTCCGGGCATCAGAAGTGCCGGGTGTGCAACCGGGAGCAGATGGCGAAGCGTCGGGCGAGGGCGGCCGGGAACGTGGTCCCGATCAGGGGGGAGAGGTCGTGACCGTCGCTATCCAGGTCGTGCTCGTGGCGGTCGCCGGGTCGGTGCTGCTGCTCGGTTTGGTGTCGCTGGTGGGTGTGCTGTGGGGCTGCCCGCCGGCCGAGGACAGGTCCGACGGCGAGCCGTTGTCCGCTGAACGGTGGCCTTGCCGGTGCGGGCACGACCGGGGCGTCCACGAGCACTACCGGCCCGGCCGGGACTGCGGGGTGTGCGAGTGCACCAGGTTCCGCCGCTCGTGGAGGCACGCGCCGGTCGAGGACAGGTCCGATGACGAGTCGTGGTCGTTGTCCGCTGAACGGTGGCAGGAGGAGGAGCGATGAATCACGCCGAGCTGATCACCAACGCGCTGGCCGAGGTCGGCGTAGAGGCCGAGATCACGAACGACGACGAGGGGCTGTGTGTCTTCGTCCCCCGCTCGACTGATCCTCGTCTCGTCTACCGGGCCATGCGTCTCGCCAGGCTGGCAGAAGGGAGGCCGGTCATCTCCGAGGACGAATGGGCGGCACAGGAAGCCAC
>JALYQN010000182.1 GCA_030855835.1 Actinomycetota bacterium
CGGCTGGACCGGCCAGACCACGACGTGGGAAGTGGCCGGACGGATCTGCTGCTGGCAACCGGGACAGCGGTAGGTGCGCGTCGACGCCGCTCCGGACACGGACCGCACGTACCACTCGTCGCCCGCGCGCTGCACGACGCTGACGCCGACAGCGGCGGGCGCCCGGGTGGGGTCGGCGCGGCGCCGGTGTCTGCGCGCCATCGACGCCCTCAGCCGCTCACCGGCCCGGAGGTCTCCCGGGCGTGGTCGCGGAAGCCACGCCCCGTCTTGATCCCCAGGTACCCAGCGGTCACCAGGTGCTCGAGCAGCGGCGCGGGGGCGAACCCCGGCTCGCGGAACTCCAGGTAGAGAGTGCGCTGGATTGCCAGCGAGACGTCGTTGCCGACCACGTCGAGCAGCTCGAATGGCCCCATCGGCAGCCTGCAGCCCTCCTTCATCGCGGTGTCGATGTCATCGGCGGTCGCGTAGTGGGCCTGCAGCATCTTGACGGCGTCGTTGAGGTACGGGAACAAGAGGGCGTTGACGATGAACCCTGCCCGGTCGCCGCACGACACCGGGTGCATCCCCAGTCGGTGACATACCGCACGGACAGTCTCGGCCACGTCATCACCGGTCGCGACGGTCGAGATCACCTCGACCAGCCGAAGCGCCCTGGCATGGTTGGCGAAGTGCATGCCGACGACGTCCTGGGGGCGGCTGGTGACGGCCGCGCACTCGATGACAGGTAGCGATGACGTCGAGGTGGCCAGTATGGTCCCCGGTTTGCAGATCTCGTCCAAGTTCTCGAACAGCGCCCTCTTGACGCTGAGCTCCTCGGCGGTCGCCTCGATGACCAGGTCGGCCGCCGCCAGGTCCTCGAGTCGGCTCGTGCCACGCACCCGATGCAGGGCGGCATCGCGCTCGGCAGTCGTGAGGGTGTCCCGTTGCACTGCCTTGTCCAGTGACCGCGTCACCAGCTCCTTCAGCTGGGCGACCTTGCCGGCGCTGCGTGCGACGTAAACGACGTCGTAGCCAGCCTGTCCGCACGCCTCGACGATCCCGGTGGCCATGGTCCCCGACCCGACCACCCCGATGGTTTCGACCGGGCGTTGCATGACCGGTTGCTCGTCGGACGCCGGGGTGCCGGCGTCGGTGACCACTGTCGGGCTGTCCGGTCCGTCGTAGGTGTAGAACCCGCGGCCGGTCTTGCGACCGAGCAGGCCGGCGGTGACCATCTGCTTGAGCACCGGCGCCGGCGCATGCAGCCGGTCCCGGCCCTGCAGATACATGGTCTCGAGGATCTCGTACGCGGTGTCGAGGCCGATCAGGTCGAGCAGGGCCAGCGGGCCCATCGGGTAGCCGCAGCCGAGGCGCATCGCGTCGTCGATGTCCTCGCGGCTGGCGTGGTGGTCCTGGTACAGCGACGCGGCATGGTTGAGGTAGCCGAACAGCAACGCGTTCGCGATGAACCCCGCCTTGTCCCCTGCCACGACCGGGTTCTTGCCCAGTCGGCGGGCAAGCTCCTGCACGTCGGCGACGACGTCGGCCTCGGTCACCACGGTGCGGATCACCTCGACGAAGGCCTGCACCGGCGCCGGGTTGAAGAAGTGCAGGCCGATGACCCGGTGCGGGTGCGACGTGGCGGCCGCGATCTCGGTCACCGACAGCGACGAGGTGTTGGTGGCCAGCACCGCCTCCGGGCTCACGATCGTATCCAGCACGGCGAAGATCTCTCGCTTGAGGTCGAGGTGCTCCACCACCGCCTCGACGACGAGGTCGCACTCCTTCACGTCGGCAATGGTGGTGGTGAACGTGACCCGCCCGATCAGCTCGGCCTGCTCCTGTTCGCTCAGCTTCCCGCGAGCAACGGCGCGCCCGGTCGAGTGCTCGAGGTGGGAGCGGCCGCGAGCCAGCTGTTCCTCGTCGCGTTCGACACCGATGACGTCGACCTGGTTGCGGGCGAACACCTCGGCGATGCCGGCACCCATGGTGCCGAGCCCGACCACGCCGACAGTCGAGAAGGTTCGAGACATGGGGTGAGTCTGCCAGCCGGCCCACCACCACCCGGGCGCCACCCGAAATGCGGGATATTGGCGGCAGAACAGGCGTCTTGGCGCCGCTGGGCCGCCAGAACCCCGCATTTCGCGGGTGGGCGTAGGGTCGGCGGGTGCGCCTGGTCATCGCCCACTGCCAGGTGGACTACGCCGGGGCGCTGGCAGCGCACCTGCCGATGGCGACACGGCTGCTGCTGGTCAAGGCGGACGGGTCGGTGTCGGTCCACGCCGACGACCGGGCGTACAAGCCGCTCAACTGGATGAGCCCGCCCTGCCGCCTCGACGAGCACAAGACTGCCGACGGTCGTCTGCAGTGGACCGTGACCTCCACCCGGGCGGATGCCACCTTGCGGATCGTCTTCGACCAGGTGCTGCACGATTCCACCCATGAGCTGGGCATCGACCCCGGGCTGGTCAAGGACGGGGTCGAACGGCACCTGCAGGAGCTGCTTGCCGAGCACCCGGGATCACTGGGCGCTGGTCTCGCGCTCGTACGTCGCGAGTACCCAACCGCCATCGGACCGGTCGACCTGCTCTGCCGAGACCCGTCCGGGGCCACCGTCGCCGTGGAGGTCAAGCGTCGCGGTGAGATCGACGGGGTGGAACAGCTCACCCGCTACCTGGAGCTACTGGACCGCGATCCGTTGCTCACCCCGGTACGTGGGCTGCTGGCCGCCCAGGTGATCAAGCCACAGGCTCGGACGCTGGCAGCCCATCGCGGCATCGGCTGCGTCACGGTCGACTATGACGTCCTGCGGGGTCTGGACGACCCGTCACTCCGGCTGTTCTGACTCTTGGTGCTTCAAAAGGCCGACACGGTGGCCCGGGCCCGCTGCGGCCGGGTCAGGGTGCGTACCAGTGCGTCTTGGCCGTGCCGCCGGACGGCGAGCGAGGTGAGCAGTCGGAACACGGGGTCGAGCACGGCGGACCCGAGGTCCGGCGGCCGGACGTCGACGCTGGCGGCGAGGTCGTCGGCGTGCACGACCATCTCCATCAACCGAGTGACTAGGAAGTCGTCGGTCTTCAGCGCCCACCCTTGCCAAGGCACGTACGTGGTCGGTGGCGGGTCGGCCAGCACCGACTCGAGCTTGCCGCGCGCCTGCGCCATCCAGGACACCGCGCCAGCGGGCCCATCCGCGGCCCGCCGGTCGGCACTGTCACGGATGGACCGGTTGGCCTCCCCGTCCAGGTCCTCGGTCAACCAGGCCGCCCGCGCGTAGTGCTCGAGCAGCTCGATGGCCTCCCCCTTGCCCGCCTGCGAATCGGCGGCAGGCAACAGGCTCACCACGGTGACCGGCTGACCACCCAAGTGGCGCGCCAGGCCGCCGACGCTCATGCCCACAGACGTCGACTCACGGTCCCACGATGCGGCGACCTCGGGACGGGCGATGAGATCAGCTGTCAGGTCAGCGGCATGGCTGACGGTCGTACGGTCCAAAGCCCCCATGAAGCACAAGTTCACGGCCAGGAGTGTAGGCGGGGCGAGCGCACAGGCAGCTGCAACAGCGGTCAGGCGGCTGTCAACAGCGGGTCGGGCCGCCCCGGTCCAGGACCTCGCCGGCCGCGGTGACGAAGCGCCAGCTGTACGCGTGCTGGCGCAGGCTGAGACGGAGCACCCCGTAGCGCCCGGAGATGCGCTTGCGGTCGAGGGCGGTCGGCGGGCGCACGAACCTGTCCAGACCGGCACCGCCGGTGCCGACGACGAACTGCCGCACCCCGCGCTTGGCCATGGTGCCGTCCGCTCCCCGGCGCGCGAACCGCTCGTATGAGTGCGAGTGCGCGTTGAGCACGATGTCGGTGCCGCGACGGGCAAGCGCCCGCCACAGCGGCCGGGTGGAGGTGATGCTTCCATGGTCGCCGGTCGAGTACGGCGGGTGGTGCCAGTAGGCCAGCCGGCAGGACCGCTCGGTCCGCCGCAGGTTCCGCCGTAGCCATCGGCCCTGGACCGACGGACTGCTGCAACGCACCTCGTGGCACCCGTCGCTGCTGTTCAGCGCCTGGAAGTGCCACCCGCGCACGTTGTAGCTGTAGAAGCCGCCGTGCCGCAGGTGTGCCCGGCGGCCGAAGTAGGCGAAGTAACCGCGAGCGCCGGGGGTGTGGTACTCATGGTTGCCGGGCGCAGGACGGGTACGGCCGCGGAACGCACCCCACGTCTTCGCGTACTGCGACCGGAACTGTCCCAAGGTGCCATTGGGATACTGATGGTCCCCGAGGGTGAGCACCAACCGCGGATCTATCGCCAGCACCCGCTTGGCCACCCGCTCCGCCGAGCAGTCGGGCGGCGCGCACTGCGATATGTCCCCAGCCGCCGCCACGACGAGGGACCGCCGCTCCTGGCTGGGCGACGAGGGGTGCCCGCTGCTCAGGTGCCCGTGGGCGTACCCGCGGCTGGGCTCGGCGGCTGTCTCCGGGGCAGCCGGGGCTGCCGCGCCGATGAGCGGCACGAGCGCTGCGCCGGCCAGCACCGCAACGGCCAGGACCGCTGGGGTGAACCGGACGGGACAAGACACGGGGCACTGGGGCTCCTTCACAAGTGGCAAGCTCGCGGCGCCGCTCACGGTATCTGCGACGCGTCCAGCCCGCGCGCCAGGCGTACGACGTCGACCAGCCGCCCGGTTATCTCGGTGAGGCCGAAGTCCCTGGGCGTGAACACCGCGGCCACACCCAACTGCCGCAGCGCCTGCGCATCGGCGGCGGGGACGATGCCGCCGACCACCACCGGAATGTCGCCGGCACCGGCGTCGCGCAGACCGCGCAGCACTTCGGGGACCAGCACCATGTGCGAGCCCGACAGGATCGAGATGCCGACGCAGTGCACGTCCTCGGCCACCGCGGCGGCCACGATCTGGGCCGGGGTCAGCCGGATGCCCTCGTAGATCACCTCGAAGCCGGCGTCCCGCGCCCGAACAGCCACCTGCTCGGCGCCGTTGGAGTGCCCGTCGAGTCCGGGCTTGCCGATCAACAGCCGGAGGCGGCCGCCAAGCTGGCGGCCGGTGTCCTCGACCCGCACGCGGACGGCGGCCAGCCGCGCGCCGTCCGCCGCGGACACAGACGCACCGGACAAGCCGGTCGGTGCGCGGTACTCACCGAACACCGCGCGCAGCGCCCCAGCCCACTCCCCGGTCGTGACCCCGGCGCGAACGGCCGCAAGTGTGGCCGGCATCAGGTTGTCGCCCGACCTGGCCGCCGTGCCCAGCCGCGCCAGGGCGTCGTCCACCGCGCCGCCGGCACGGTGCTCGCGCCACTCCCGCACCGAACGGATCGCCGCCTTCTCGGCCCGCGCGTCGGCCACCTGCACGACGGTGTCGAGGTCGACGGTCAACGGGGAGGGCTCGGTGCCGGTGAAGCAGTTCACCCCCACGACCTTGTCCTCGCCCGCCTCGATGCGCCCCCGACGCCGGGCATGCGAGGCCACCAGCTCACCCTTCATGTAGCCGGACCCGACCGCGGCGATCGCACCTCCCATGGCCTGTACCCGGTCCATCTCCGCGCGGGCACCGCCCACCAGCTCGTCGACCTTGGCCTGCACCACCGGTGACCCGGCGAACAGGTCGTCGTGCTCGAGCAGGTCGGACTCGTACGCGAGCACCTGCTGCAGCCGCAGCGACCACTGCTGGTCCCACGGCCGCGGCAGCCCGAGGGCCTCGTTCCACGCCGGTAGCTGGACCGCGCGGGCACGGGCGTCGCGAGAAAGCGTCACCGCCAGCATCTCGAGCACGATGCGTTGCACGTTGTTCTCCGGCTGCGCCTCGGTGAGACCCAGCGAGTTGACCTGCACGCCGTACCGGAACCGCCGCAGGGCGGGGTCGGTGACGCGGTATCGGTCCCGGGTCAGCTCGTCCCACAGCTGGCCGAAGGCGCGCATCTTGCACATCTCTTCGACGAAGCGCACGCCGGCGTTGACGAAGAACGACATCCGGCTGACAACCCTCGCGAAGTCGGATTCGTCCACCTGGCCGGAGTCACGGACAGTGTCAAGCACCGCTATCGCCGTGCACATGGCGTACGCGAGCTCCTGCACCGGCGTGGCACCGGCCTCTTGCAGGTGGTAGCTGCAGATGTTGATCGGGTTCCAGCGCGGCAGCGCCCGCACCGTGTAGGCGATGACGTCGGCGGTGAGCCGCATCGATTGCTCAGGCCCGAAGACGTAGGCCCCGCGGGACAGGTACTCCTTGATGATGTCGTTCTGGGTCGTCCCAGTCAGAGACACCGGGTCGATGCCGTGCTCCTCCGCCACCACCTGGTACATCGCCAACACCCACATCGCGGTGGCGTTGATCGTCATGGACGTGTTCATCTGGTCGAGGGGGATGCCGTCGAACAGCCGCCGCATCTCGCCGAGGTGCGGCACCGGCACGCCCACCTTGCCGACCTCTCCCCGCGCCAGCTCGTGGTCGGGGTCGTAGCCGGTCTGGGTCGGCAGGTCGAAGGCCACCGAGAGCCCGGTCTGGCCGTGGCTGAGGTTTCGCAGGTACAGCGCGTTTGACTCGGCGGCTGAGCTGTGCCCCGCGTACGTGCGCATCACCCACGGCTCGTCCCGCGGGGCCCGGTGCGACGAGGTGTGCGGAGAGGTGGGCGAGGAGGCGGGCGAGGAGGCGGGGCCAGCCGGGTCGCTGTCAGGCTGGTCAGGCGGCACTTGTGCAGCGTAGGCCGAGGGCCGTCAGGCCGAGCTCAGGTGCAGCACCCGGGCGAGCCGGCTGACCGCCAGTGCTCGTCGCAGCCGCGGGTTCGTGCTGTGCACCAGCAGGTGGTGGCCGCGCCGGTGCGACCGCTCGTGCGCCGCCGCCAGCAGGCCAAGACCCTAGCGGTCGACCCACACCACCTCGTCCAGGTCCACGTGCACGTCTCCGTCGGCGCTGTCGATCGCTGCGTACAGCACCGCGCGTGCGTGTGGCAGCCCGACGCTGTCGAGCCGCTCGAGCCGTACCGTCAGCGGGTGCCGCGTCACCTGTGTCTCCCGAATGTCTCGAGCACTCAGACGCACCAGGGCGCTGTTCGGTTGCCGTAACCACCCCTCATCTCTCCTGTGCCCCCTCCGTTGACCTGTGCCGGTCATCTCTTCGCGGGGGGCCACCCGGGTCTGGTGGGGACCGGTCTCGGCCGCACGACCGTTGGTTGCCACGATCGTCGTGGCGGCCGTCATCGGGGCCCTCAGTAGCTGAAGAAACCCCGCCCGGTCTTGCGGCCGAGGTCGCCGGCGTCGACCATCCGCGACAGCAGCTCGGGCGGGAAGAACTTGGGGTCGCCGGTCTCGGTGTGGATGTTCAAGGCGGCGTGCCGCAGGATGTCCACCCCGGTCAGGTCGGTCGTGGCGAGCGGCCCCATCGGGTGCCCGAAACCGAGGCGGCAGGCCAGGTCGACGTCCTCCGCGGTAGCCACGCCCGACTCGACCAACGCGACCGCCTCCATCGCCAGCGCGGCGACCAGCCTGGTGGTGACGAAGCCGGCGACGTCCCGCTCGACCACGATGCAGGTCTTTCCGAGCTCCTCGGCGAACGACCTGGCGGTCGCGAGTGTCTCGTCGGTGGTCTTGAGCCCGCGTACCAGCTCGCACAGCTGCATCATCGGCACCGGCGAGAAGAAGTGCGTGCCCACCACCCGCTCGGGCCGCTCGGTCACCGACGCGATGGTGGTCACCGGGATCGCCGAGGTGTTGGTTGCCAGCACGGCGTCCTCGCGGCACACCCGGTCGAGCTCGCGGAAGACGTCCTGCTTGGCCTCCACCCGCTCGAACACCGCCTCGACGACGATGTCGGCGTCGGCCGCTGCCTCGAGGTCGGTCGTTGTGCTGATCCGGCCGAGCGCGGCCTCCTTGTCGTCGGCGGACAGCCGCTGCTTCTTCACCAGCCGGTCCAGCGACTCCTCCACACTCGATCGCCCGCGTGCGAGGGCCTCGTCGGTGACGTCGCGCAGCGTGACCTCCCAGCCGGCCGTCGCGGCAACCTG
Organism: Actinomycetota bacterium; assembly: GCA_030855835.1. Taxonomy (GTDB): domain Bacteria; phylum Actinomycetota; class Actinomycetes; order Propionibacteriales; family Nocardioidaceae; genus JACCVL01. The sequence goes on from JALYQN010000182.1 coordinate 7,980, forward strand.
GGCGATGCCCGACCCCATCAACCCGGCCCCGACCACACAGCAATTGCCGGCCATGCCAAAGCCCTCCTTGTCAGCAAGCGAACGGGCAGCGTAGCCAGCCGACTCACGCCCATGCACACTGGTGGGGTGCTGCTTGCTGTGCCGTCGGCGGGCGTCCCGCTGGTCGGGATGTCGGGCATCGACTACGTCTACATCCCGGTGATCTCTGCGGTCGTCGTGGCGCTGCTGGGCTTGCTGCTGCGCTGGTCCCGCCAACCGTCCACGGCACGCGCCGGCTCCCGGGTGGCCGACGAGACACAGGGTTTGCTGATCGGCGTGGTCTCGGCGCACCCCGAGGAGGCCGAGCGGGTCTGCGACCTGCTCACCTCGGCCGGCGTTCGCACCACGTCGCGACCGGTTGCCTCCCGCCGACAGGTGCTGGTCTGGCCCGACGACCTCGACACCGCCCTGCGCCTCATCCACGACGACCGCGCCGGCCGCTAGTGGTGTCCGGCGCGCCAGCTCGAGACATTGGGGCTGCGCCAGCAACCGCAATGTCTCGACATCCGTAGCGAGGACGTCATGGTCAAGCTCACCCGCATCTACACCCGTACCGGGGACGCCGGCAGCACCCGGCTGGCGGACATGTCCGAGGTCGCCAAGACCGACCTGCGGGTGGCCGCGTACGGCGACGTCAACGAGGCAAACGCGCACATCGGCGTGGCACTCGCCCTGGGTGGTCTGGACGACGACGTCCGCGACGTGCTCGCCCGGGTGCAGAACGAGCTGTTCGATGTCGGAGCGGACCTGGCCACACCGGTGGTTCCCGACCCGCAGTTCCCGCCGTTGCGGGTCGAGCAGCCGGCCGTGGACCGGCTGGAGGGCTGGTGCGACCACTACAACGCGACGGTCCCGAGGCTCAGGTCGTTCGTACTGCCCGGGGGTACGGCCGGGTCCGCGCTGCTGCACGTGGCGACCACCGCGACGAGGCGGGCGGAGCGATCCACCTGGGCGGCGCTCCATGAGCACCGTAAGACGATGAACCCGCTGGCAGCGACCTACCTCAATCGGGTCAGCGACCTGCTGTTCATCCTCGCCCGGCACGCCAACCGGCACGAGGGCGACCTGCTGTGGGTCCCGGGGGGTGAGCGGGGCGGCACCTGAGGGGGTCAGCCGCGCAGGGTGGGGTCCGGGGGCGCGGCCTCCAGCCAGGCGAGCAGTCCGGTCAATGCCTCGGGGCTGAGCGCCACCTGCACCCGCCACCCAGCGGCAAGGGAGTCCACCACGAGGTGACCGGTGAACAGCGCGTACGCCTCGGCTGCGGTCGGCTCGCGGCGAGCGCGCAGCTCGAACGTATGCCGGTCGAAGACCCGCTTCGGGCGCAGCGACAGCGAGAACACGCGGAACCACTCGAGCCGGTCGCCGCGGTAGCGGGCCACCCCGAGCGTCCAGCCGCGGGCATCGGGGTGCGGGTGCGTCCGGACGCTCATGTCAAAGGTGGGCTCCCCCTTGGTGAGCCAGCGCCGACGGACGATAAGTCCGGCCAGCACCGCCGCGACCAGCAGCAGCAGCGCCCCTAGGACGTCCAACGCGAGCTGCCACAGGGGCATGGTCGGCGTCGGCGGCTGTCAGCCCGTGCGGACTGTCAGCTCGCCTTCTCCACCGCGCTGACGCGCGCCTCGGCCCATCGGCGCGCACGGGCGGTCTCCTCGTCGTCGCCCTCCTCAGCGGCTCGATCGACCTCCTGCTGCGCCGCACCGGCGTCGATGTCGTCGGCCAGCTCCGCGCGCTCAGCAAGGATCGAGACCCGGTTGTCGGCGACCGAGAGGAAGCCACCGTCGACGGCGGCGACCTGCGTGTCGCCACCGTCGGCGCGGATGAGCACCGCGCTCTCGTCCAGCACCGACAGCACCGGGGCGTGCCCGTTCAGGATCCCGATCTCACCGTCGATGGTCCGCGCCAGCACGAAAGAGGCCTGCCCGGACCACACCACTCGCTCCGCGGAGACCAGCTCCACCTGCAGCTGCTCGTCTGCCATCAGTTGTCCTTCTGGATCTCGTCCCACTTGCGCTCGACGTCGTCGAGCCCACCGCACATGAAGAACGCCTGCTCGGCGACGTGGTCGTAGTCACCGTCACAGATCTTGGTGAACGCCTCGACTGTGTCCTCCAGCGGCACCGTCGACCCCTCGAGCCCGGTGAACTGCTTGGCGACGTAGGTGTTCTGCGAGAGAAACCGCTGTATGCGGCGGGCCCGCGAGACGACGACCTTGTCCTCCTCGGACAGCTCATCGACACCCAGGATGGCGATGATGTCCTGCAGCTCCTTGTTGCGCTGCAGGATCGACTTCACCCTGGTCGCGGTGTCGTAGTGCTCCTGGGAGATGTAACGGGGGTCGAGGATGCGTGACGTCGAGGTCAGCGGGTCCACGGCGGGATAGATGCCGAGCGAGGCGATCTCGCGCGACAGCTCGGTGGTGGCGTCCAGGTGGGCGAACGTGGTGGCCGGTGCCGGGTCGGTGTAGTCGTCGGCCGGCACGTAGATGGCCTGCATCGACGTGATCGAGTGCCCGCGGGTGGAGGTGATGCGCTCCTGCAGCACGCCCATCTCGTCGGCCAGAGTCGGCTGGTAGCCCACCGCGGACGGCATCCGGCCCAGCAGCGTCGAGACCTCCTGCCCGGCCTGGGTGAAGCGGAAGATGTTGTCGATGAACAGCAGCACGTCCTGGTTCTTCACGTCCCGGAAGTACTCGGCCATCGTCAGGCCGGACAGCGCCACCCGGAGACGTGCACCGGGCGGCTCGTCCATCTGGCCGAAGACAAGAGCGGTCTGACCGATCACCTCGGACTCAGTCATCTCGGTGATCAGGTCGTTGCCCTCGCGGGTGCGCTCGCCTACCCCGGCGAACACCGACACCCCCTCATGGTCGCGGGCGACCCGGGCGATCATCTCCTGGATCAAGACTGTCTTGCCCACGCCAGCGCCGCCGAACAGACCGATCTTGCCGCCCAACACGTATGGCGTGAGCAGGTCGATGACCTTTATCCCGGTGTGGAACATCTCGGTCTTGGGCTCGAGCTGGTCGAAGGCCGGTGACTTGCGGTGGATGGACCAGCGCTCCTCGACATCGAGCTTCTCGCCCTCCTTGAGGTTCATGCAGTCGCCGATGAGGTTGAACACGTGCCCCAGAGTCACGTCACCCACCGGGACGGTGATGCCCGATCCCGTGTCGGTGACGGTGGCGCCTCGGACGAGACCGTCGGTCGGCTGCATGGAGATCGCACGCACCATGCCGTCACCGATGTGCTGCTCGACCTCGAGGGTGAGCAGCCGGGTCTCGTCGCCCAGCTCCGCCTCGACGTGCAGGGCGTTGTAGATCTCCGGCATCTGCTCCGACGTGAACTCGACGTCCACCACCGGCCCGATTATTCGGGCGACCCGTCCGGTGCCCGCCTCCTGCTCGGTGTCGGCTCCGGTATCGGCACCCTTGTCGGCACTGGCGTCCGGGGTGTCGTCGTGCTGCTCGTCCTTCTCGTCAACTGTGGTCGTCATCTGTCCTCACTCACTCCGCGGCGGCATCGGCGAGCGCATTCGCGCCGCCGACGATCTCGCTGATCTCCTGCGTGATCCCGGCCTGGCGCGCCTGGTTGGCCACCCGGGTGTACTTCTCGATCAGGTCGTCGGCATTGTCCGTCGCCGACTTCATGGCCCGCTGCCGGGCGGCGAGCTCGGAGGCGGCCGCCTGCAACAGGCAGGCAAAGATGCGGCTGGTGACGTACTTCGGCAGCAGCGCGTCGAGCACCTCGTCGGCCGACGGCTCGAACTCGTACAGTGGCAGCAGGTCACCCTCGTCAGGGGTGTCCGAACCCTCCACCACCTCCAATGGGAGCAGCCTGATGACGTCCGGCTGCTGGACGAGCATGCTCCGAAAGCGCGTGAACACCACGTGCACCTCGTCGACTGCCTCCCGGTCCTGGTCAGCCTTCTCCTCGTCCTCGCTGCTGCCGTGGTCGCCCTCGGTGGCGGCAGCGTCCGGACGGTCGGTGCCGGCCACGAAGGCCTTGACCACGGCGTCGCCGACGGCGCGGGCGTTGGCGAACTCGGGACTGTCGGAGAAGCCGCTCCAGGTCTCGGCGAGCTCGCGCTGGCGGAAGGTGAAGTAGCTGATGCCCTTTCGCCCGCACACGTACAGATCAACCTCCTTGCCGTCGCCGCCGTGCAGCTTGGAGATCAGGCGCTCGGCCTCCCTGAGCACCGAGGACGAATAGGCGCCGGCCAGGCCGCGGTCGCTGGTGATGATGACCACCGCCGCCCGCTTCGGGTCCGGGTGCTCAGTGGTCAGCGGGTGGTCGACGTCTGTGAACGTCGCCACCGCCGAGACCGCTCGAGTCAGCTCCCGGGCGTACGGGGTGGCGGCGTGGGCCCGCTGCTGCGCCTTGATGATGCGAGACGCCGCGATGAGCTCCATCGCCCGGGTGATCTTCTTGGTCGCCTCGGTCGACCGGATCCGGGCGCGCAGCTCGCGCAGGCTGGTGGCCATCGGCTCAGCTCCGCTTCTGCTTCACGATCTGCTCCTGGTCGACATCCTCGTCGTCCAGCGCGTCATGCTCCTCGTGACCGGCCTTGATAGAGCCGCCATCAGAGGTCTCGAACTGGTCGGCGAACGAGTCGTAGGCTCCTTCGAGTGACGACGCGGTGTCGTCCTCGAACGCGCCGGACTCGCGGATAGTGTCCAGGACACCACCGTGCTCACGCTTGACATAGTCGAGGAACTCGGACTCGAACCGGCGGATGTCCGCGGTCGGCACCGCGTCGAGCCTGCCGGAGGTGCCCGCCCACATCGAGATCGCCTGTTCCTCCATGGCGAACGGCGAGTACTGCGGCTGCTTGAGCAGCTCCATCAGCCGCTGCCCACGGTCGAGCTGGCGCCGGGAGGCGGCGTCCAGGTCTGAGGCGAACATCGCGAAAGCCTCCATCGCGCGGTACTGCGCCAAGTCGACCTTGAGCGACCCGGTGACCTTCTTCATGGCCTTCGTCATCGCGGCACCGCCTACCCGCGACACCGACGCGCCGACGTCGATGGCCGGGCGCTGGTTGGCGTTGAACAGGTCGGACTGGAGGAAGATCTGCCCGTCGGTGATCGAGATGACATTGGTCGGGATGTAGGCGGAGATGTCGTTGGCCTTGGTCTCGATGATCGGCAACCCGGTCATCGAACCCGACCCCATGTCGTCGGACAGCTTCGCGCAGCGCTCGAGCAGCCGGCTGTGCAGGTAGAACACGTCCCCCGGGTAGGCCTCTCGGCCCGGCGGACGTCGCAGCAGCAACGACACGGCGCGATAGGCCTCGGCCTGCTTGGACAGGTCGTCGAAGATGATCAGCACGTGTTTACCCTCGTACATCCACTCCTGGCCGATGGCGGAGCCGGTGTACGGGGCGAGGTACTTGAAGCCCGCCGCATCCGACGCGGGGGACGCGACGATCGCCGTGTACTCCAGCGCCCCGGCCTCCTCCAAAGCGCTACGCACGGCCGCGATCGTCGAGCCCTTCTGGCCGATGCCTACGTACACGCAACGGACCTGCCGCGACGGGTCGCCGGTCTCCCAGAACTCCTTCTGGTTGATGATGGTGTCGATCGCGACGGCGGTCTTGCCGGTCTGGCGGTCGCCGATGATCAGCTGGCGCTGGCCGCGGCCGATCGGGGTCAGCGCGTCGATCGCCTTGATGCCGGTCTGCAGCGGTTCGTTCACCGACTGGCGCTGCACCACCGACGGGGCCTGCACCTCCAGCGGGCGCCGGCCGGTGGTCTCGAGCTCGCCGAGCCCGTCGATCGGGGAACCGAGTGGGTCGACGACCCGACCGAGGTAGGCGTCGCCGACCGGTACGGACAAGATGTCTCCCGTCCGACGCACGGTCTGGCCCTCCTCGATGCCGGAGAAGTCACCGAGGATGACGACGCCGATCTCGCGCACGTCGAGGTTGAGCGCGAGACCGAGGGTGCCGTCCTCGAACTCCAGCAGCTCGTTGGCCATCGCGGACGGCAGGCCCTCGACACGCGCGATGCCGTCACCGGCCTCCGCGACCGTGCCGACCTCCTCGCTGGCGGCCGTGTCCGGCTGGTAGTCCGAGACGAACCGGGTCAGTGCGTCACGGATCTCCTCCGGACTGATGGTCAGCTCCGCCATGGCTCGTCGTCCCTGCTCTCTTGACTCGTACGGGTTGTCGGCCGGCGACTCGCGGGCACGGCACCGGATTCCTGGTGGTTCAGCCGGCCAGCCGCCGGTGGGCCTCGGCCAGCCGGGTGGAGACTGTGCCGTCGACGACGTGGTCACCCACCGACACCGTGACCCCGCCGAGCACGTCTGGATCCACCACGACGTTGAGCTGGAGCTCGTGGTGGAACATCTGTGCCAACCTGGTCGCCAACCGGTCGTGCAGCTCCTCGCTGAGCGGGCTGGCCACTCGCACCTCGGCGACCAGTCGCTCGCGGCGGGCTGCCGCCAGTCGCTGCATCTCGCCGAGCGAGGCCGGTACCGAACGGTGCCGTCCGACCACTGCCTGCCGCACCAGGTGCAGGCTCGAGACCCCGACCTGGTCCTGCAGCAGGTCGTCCACCAGCTGCTGGCGGGCCTGCGTCGGGGCGGTGCGGTCCCCGAGCGCCTCGCCCAGGTGTGGGTCCGCCCGCACGATTCGCGCGAACCTGAACAGCTCGTCCTCGACCTCGTCGAGCTGATGCTCGGAGTCGGCGGCGAGCAGGAAGGCGGTGACGCCGCCACGCTCGACGGCGTCACCCAGGTCGCGGCCCGCCGACCAGCGCTGCCGGGTCGCGGCGGCGGCCACCTGCACGGTTGCGTCGTCGAAGTCGTGCAGGAGTCCCTCGACCAGCTCCGTCAGCCGGTCATCGTCGATGGACGGATCGGTGAGCACCCGGCGCAACCCCGGCTGGGTGTCGAGGACGTGGGTCAGGGCGAACAGCTGCGCCCCCAGCATGACGGGGTCGGCGCCCGCTCCGACCACCTCCTCGACCTTGCCGACGACCGTCTCGGCCGAGGCGGAGCGGATCGTCTCGGCTGCCAACGCCCAGATGGAGGCCAACCGCAAGCGCGTGCTCACCGAGCTACGGGCCGAGGTTGGCGACCTCGCAGTCACGCTCGCCGGTCG
>JALYQN010000199.1 GCA_030855835.1 Actinomycetota bacterium
ACGTCATACGCAATTGAGGCCTGTAGCCCTCGATTCGTATGACGTTGCAGGGTGCGGGTCGCGGGTAGCGGGCGGTCAGTGCGTGGCGTGCACGACGTCGAGCTCTTTGGCGAAGTGGCAGGCAGACAGCTGCGGCGGTCCTCCTCGCCGCTCCAGGGAGGGTTCGTCGGCAGCGCAGATGTCTTTGGCCTTGAAGCAGCGGGTACGGAACCGGCACCCCGACGGCGGGTTCGCGGGGCTCGGCACGTCGCCCTCCAGCACGATCTGCTCGCGGTGCCCACGCACCTCAGGGTCAGGCACCGGGACGGCCGACAGCAGCGCCTGGGTGTACGGGTGCGTCGGGTGGTCGTAGATGGCTGTCTCGTCACCGATCTCGACGATCTTGCCGAGGTACATCACCGCGATCCGGTTGGAGATGTGCCGGACGACGGACAGGTCGTGAGCCACGAAGATGTACGACAGGTCGAACTCGCGCTGGAGACGTTCGAGCAGGTTGATGACCTGGGCCTGCACCGACACGTCCAGGGCCGACACCGGCTCGTCGCACACGATGATCTGGGGCTGCAGAGCCAGCGCCCGGGCGATCCCGATGCGCTGGCGCTGCCCGCCGGAGAACTGGTGCGGGTAGCGGTTGATGTGCTCGGGGTTGAGCCCGACCACCTCCAGCAGCTCCTGCACCTTTCGGCGCCGGTCGCCGCGCGGCGCGACCTCGGTGTGGATCTGGAACGGCTCCCCGACGATGGCGCCCACGGTCATCCGCGGGTCGAGTGATGCGTACGGGTCCTGGAAGATGATCTGCACGTGGCGACGGACCCGGCGCAGCTGCTTCTCGCTCATGCCGACCAGCTCTTCGCCGAGCAGGTCGACCGACCCGGACGTGGCCCGCTCCAGCCCCATGATCACCCGGCTCAGCGTGGACTTGCCGCACCCGGACTCGCCGACGACCCCGAGCGTCTCGCCGCGGCGCAGGTCGAAGGTCACGCCGTCGACGGCGCGGACATGGCCGACAGTTCTCTGAAAGACGATGCCCTTTGTCAGGGGGAAGTGCTTGACCGCGTCACGCACCGACAGCACGACCTCGCCCCGGCGCTCCCGCTCCTGTTCGACGGGGGTGGCCACGGTACTGCTCACCGCGCGAGCACCTCCTCGTAGTAGTGGCAGGCGCTATGTCGGCCGCCTCCCACGTCGTACAACGGTGGTTCCTCATGCGTGCACCGGTCCCGGGCCATGAAGCACCGGGGGTTGAACGAGCAGCCGAATGGCAGCTTGGTCAAGGTGGGCGGCAGGCCTTCGATGGACGCCAGCTGCTGGCCCTTGAGGTCGACCCGCGGGATCGACTCGAGCAGCGCCTTGGTGTACGGGTGGGCCGGGTTCGCGTAGATGCGGTGCACGTCGGCGCGTTCGACGATACGGCCGGCGTACATCACGCAGATCTTGTCGGCCACGTCGGCCACGACGCCCATGTCGTGGGTGATCAGGATCAGCCCCATGTTGCGCTCGGCCTTGAGGTCACTCAGCAGCTTCATGATCTGAGCCTGCACCGTGACGTCGAGGGCGGTAGTGGGCTCGTCGGCGATGAGCAGGTCGGGGTCGAGCGCCAGCGACATCGCGATCATCACCCGCTGCCGCATACCGCCCGAGAACTGGTGCGGGAAGTCGCTCACCCGATCGGCTGCGGCCGGGATACCCACCAGATCCAGCAGGCTGATGGCCTCCTTGCGGGCGTCAGCCTTGGTATAGCCCCGGTGCCGGCGGAACAGTTCGCCGAGCTGGTAGCCGACAGTGAAGACAGGGTTGAGCGACGACAGCGCGTCCTGGAAGATGATGGCGATGTGGTTGGCGCGGACGCTGCGCCGCTCAGCCTCGGGCAGGGTGAGCACGTCGACCCCGCGCAGGACGACCTTGCCGCCGGCGATGAAGGCCGGTGGGGAGTCCAAGATGCCCATGATGGCCTGGGCGGTGACGCTCTTGCCACAGCCCGACTCGCCGAGGATGCCCAGCGTCTCCCCCTCGGCAACCGAGAAGGTCGCGCCGTTGACCGCGTGCGCCACTCCGTCGCGGGTGCGGAACTCGACCTGCAGGTCCTCGACCTCCAGAAGTGGGGCGGAGTCGTCGAACCCGATCGCGTCCGAGCTGGCCTGTGTCGCTCGGCCGCGACGTCCCTCCTGGCTGACCGTGTCGCTCCGGTCGGCGCGGGCGGACTCCTCCTGGGACGTGCTCACCGCTCACCGCCCTTTCGGGTCGAGGGCGTCGCGCAGGGCGTCCCCCATCAGGACGAAGCTCAGCACCGTGATGACGACCGCGGTGCAGGGGAAGACGAGCAGGTGCGGAAGCTCCTGGCTGACCGCGATCAGCTGGCCCTCGGCGATCGTGATGCCCCAGGAGATCTCGGGGATCTGCAGGCCGACCCCGAGGAACGTCAGCGTCGCTTCCGCTGAGACGAAGCTGCCCAAATACAGCGTGGCCAGCACGATGACGGGCGCTATGGCGTTGGGCAGGATGTGGCGGAAGATGATCGACAGGTTCGATGCACCGAGTGCCCGAGCCGCCTCGACGTAGTCCTGCGACTTCACCGCGATCACGCTGCCGCGCATGATCCGCATGGTGTATGTCCACGACAACACGATGAGCACCAGGCTGATCGTCCAGATGTTCTGGTTGCCGGAAAGCAGCACGAGGAACGTCAGCGCACCGAGCAGGAACGGGATGCCGAGGAAGACGTCGGTGATGCGCGACAGAATCGTGTCCACCCAGCCACCGTAGAAGCCGGCGACGATGCCGGTGGCGGCGCCGACCACCGAGACCGCAGCGGTCACGAACACCGCGATGATGATCGACGGCCTCGAGCCATAGATCACGTGCGCGTACATATCGCAGCCCTGCACGGTGGTGCCGAAGACATGCCCGTCGCTCGGACCTTCCAGGGCGTTCGTCAGCGGGCAGCGCTCTGGGTTCGCATCGGTCCACAGCGTCGGGAACGCCGCCATCGAGATGACGGCGAGCACCAGCAACGAGGACACGACGAAGATGGGGTTGCGGTAGAGTTCTCGCCGGGCGTCTGCCCACAGGCTCGCGCTGCGCTCCTTCTCGCCCGAACCATCGGTGTCGCTGTCACGACGTGCCGCTGGCCCACCCGCCGGTGTGGTGAGTTCGGTGCTGTGGTCAGTCATATCTGATCCGGGGGTCGAGGACAGCGTAGAGCAGGTCGACCAGCAGGCTGGCGACCAGGAACACCAGGGTCAGCAGGGTGGCCACGCCGATAACTACTGGCGTCTCGGTCGCCACCGCCGACCTGGCAACCAGCCCACCGACCCCGGGGATGTTGAAGATGAACTCGGTCACGATGGCGCCGCTCATCAGCGCTCCGATGTCGAGCCCGATGTAGGTGACCACAGGGATCAGCGAGTTGCGCAGGGCGTGCACCCCGACGACCCTGCGAGGCTGCAGTCCCTTGGCCCGGGCGGTGCGGACGTAGTCGGCCCGCAGGATCTCGATCAGGCTGGTGCGGGTAAGCCGGGCGATGAAGCCGAGCGAGAAGGCGCCGAGGACGATGCCGGGGACAAACAGGCTTGCCCACGGGTGCTCGGACTGGTAGCTGACCGAGAACGCCGCGCTCAACCACTCCGGAGCGCCGTTGTCGGTGAGCCAGACGCCGACGTAGAGCCCGGAGAGGATCTGTACGAGCACGCCGAGCACGAACACCGGCACGGAGATGACGAGGACTGTCGAGATCCGCACGAAGTTGTCGGCGAACTTGTCCTTGCGGATCGCGGCGAGCACGCCGGCCAGGATGCCGACGACGCTCTCGAAAGCGACCGCGATCACCGTCAGCCGCAGCGTGATCGGCAGCGCGTCACCGATGAGACTGGTGACCGTCTGCTGGGTGAAGTTGACCCCGAAGTCGCCCTGGGCGTAGCCCACGATGCGGTCGACGAACATACCCAGGCAAGGGTTACCGGTCTGGGTCAGGCACGGGTCGTCGAGGCCGTACTCCCGAGTGAGGGCAGCCAGCGTCTCGGGTGGTGGTTGCCGCTCACCGAAGATCGCCGTGAGCGGGTTCCCATTGATCTGGATCGAAACGACCTGCAGGTAGTGCAGCAGGAACATCGTGCCGAAGAGAACAGGGATGAACTGCAGCAGCCGTCTCGCGGTGTACCGACCCATGGTGTCCCTTCAGCTTGCCACCCGCATCTGCTCGCGGGTCCAGGGAGGCACTGTCCCCCAGACCCGCGCGCCGAGTCGAGACCAGGATCAGTTCACCGTCACCTCGTTGACCAGCAACTGGCGGAGTGGGTCGTGCCCCACGTTGTCGACGTTCTCGGAGTAGACCCGGAAGTTCTCGCCGAACCACAATGGGATTACCGGCAACTCCTCGAGGACCACGTCCGCAGCCGCCTGGTAGGAAGGGATGCCTTCGTCGGCCGTGGGTGCCGAGTCGCCTTCCGCGATCAGCCTGGTGAACTCCTCGGCCGCCGGGCCGGACCACTGGCCGTAGTTGGCGCTGCCCTCACCATAAACCGGGTCGAGGTAATTCTCTGGCGACGGGTAGTCGGGGAGCCAGCCGAGGCTGTACGGCCCGTCGAACTCACCCTCGCCCAGCGTCGCCAGGTAGGGCGTAAAGGGCTGACCCTCCAGCTTGTAGTCGAGGCCGAGGACGGTCCGCCACCCGTTGCCGATGGCCTGCAGAAAAGGCCCGGCACTCCCGTCACTGGCCCACCAGATGTTGATCGTATCGCCGGGGATGCCGCCGGCCTCGTCGTACAGCCGCTTGGCCTCCTCTGGGTCGTACGTGCAAGCCTGGCCGCAGGCGTCGTCCCGGCTGCCGGGCACGAAGGGGGCGACGACGTCCTGCGCGGGCGTCCGGAGCCCGTTCAGGAGCTTATCGATGATCGTCTCGCGGTCGATCGCCATCGACAGCGCCTGCCGGATCCTCACGTCCTGGAACTCTTCGAGGAAGAGCGGGAAGCCGATGTAGGCGAAGCTCCCGTCGTCGACCTGGAGGATCCGGTCCCCCGCCAGGGCCTCGGCCTGCGGGACCTGCGAGGGGTCGGGCTCGACAATGTCGAGGTTGCCGGCCTGCCAGTCCCGGAACGCGGTTGCTGCGTCGGCGTAGATCTTGAACTCGATCTGGTCGGCGTTACCGGGCGTACCGGTGTAGTCCTCGAAGCGCTCGACGGTGATGCTGTCGTTGTGCTTCCAGGGCTCGGCCATCTGGTAGGGACCGTTGCCGATGGGAGTTTCTTGGCACGCCTTGAGATCGTCAAGGCATTCCTTCGCGATCGGCGCGAACGCCGGCGTGTAGCTCATCAGGAACGGCCACTGCGAGAACGACTCGCTGAGGGTGACCTCGAGCGTCAGGTCGTCCACGGCCTTCAGTCCCGACAGCTCCTCGGCCTTGGGCTTCTCGCCCTGCAGGTCGTCGTATCCGTCGACCGCACTGAAGAAGAAGCCGGTCTCGGTGGCGTTGGGGCCGTACGCGCTGTAGTTCCAGGCCCGAACGTAGGCCTCGGCGTCCACCGGCTCGCCGTTGTGGAACGTCCAGCCGTCCTTGAGCTTGATCGTCCACACCTTGCCGTCGGGCGACTCGATCGATTCGGCGATGTCGAGGACCTGCTCCGACGTCTCGGGGTCGATGCGGAGCAGACCGGTGTAGAGGCTGCCCAGGACCTGCGAGCACTCCGAGTCGTAGCAATTCGCCGTCGGCGCCAGGAACGACGGCTCGACAATGTTGGTGCTGAAGCTGCCGCCGGTGGGGGCGGCCGCGTCGTCGCCGCTGTCGGTCGAGCCGCCGCTGTCGCTGCCTGTACAGGCCGCGGTCAGCAGCGCGGTCGTCGCAACAGCCACCAGCAGCCGGCGAGGTGTCCGTCGCCCCATGAGTCCTCCACGATTCGTCTTCATGCCACTCTGCGGCCGGGTCTGACCGCTGGCGTCACACCCTGGCACCCCGCGCGCACCGGGTGCCAGGTCACTGCACGAAGGCAACCAGATCGTTAGCCAACCGTGAGCAACCCCGCCGCCACCTCTCGGCGGTCCGTCACCTCCGGCCCGGTGATCCGTCACCCTCGGTTGAGAGAGCATCGACGCCGGCCTCTTGGCGCTGAGCCGCGGTGATCGGCGTCGGGGCCCCCGTCAGTGGGTCGGCGCCGGAGGCGGTCTTCGGAAAGGCGATCACGTCCCGGATCGACTCCACCCCAGCCATCAGCGCGCACAGCCGGTCGAGCCCGAGCGCGATGCCGCCGTGCGGCGGCGGCCCGTATGCGAACGCCTCGAGCAAGAAGCCGAACTGCTGGTTCGCCTCGTCGCGGGTCAGCCCGATCACGTCAAACACCCGCTGCTGCACCTCGCCGCGGTGGATGCGGATGCTGCCGCCGCCGAGCTCGGTGCCGTTCAGCACGATGTCGTACGCCTGTGAGAGCGCCTCGTCCGGCCGCTCGTGGAACCAGCTCGCGTGCTCGGGAAGCGGCGCGGTGAACGGGTGGTGGACCGCGGTCCACCCGCTCGTACCGTCCGGGCGCTCCGTGGGCTCGAACATCGGCGCGTCGACAACCCAGCAGAACGCCCAGCGGGAGTGGTCGACGAGCCCGCACCGCTCCCCCACCTCCAGCCGGGTGGCGGCCAGCAGCCCCAGCGCCTCGCGCCGCGGGCCGGCGCCGAAGAACACGCAGTCACCCGGCGTGGCCCCGACGTGGGCGGCCAGGCCGGCGCGCTCGGCGTCGGACAGGTTCTTGGCGAGCGGCCCGCCGAGGGTGCCGTCTTCGGCGACCAGCACGTACGCCAGCCCCTTGGCGCCCCGCGAGCGGGCCCACTCCTGCCAGCCGTCGAGCTGCCGCCGCGGCTGCGATGCCCCGCCGGGCATCACCACCGCGCCCACGTGCCAGTCGTCCCCCTTGGGCGAGAAGACCCGGAACGGCGTGTTCGCGAAGTAGGCCGTGCACTCGACCAGCTCGCAGCCGAATCGCAGGTCCGGCCGGTCGATGCCGAAGCGCCGCTCCGCCTCGGCGTACGTCATCCGCCGGATCGGGGTCTCGACCTCGACGCCGAGCACGTCTCGCCACAGCGAGACCAGCACGTCCTCGGTCAGCGCGATCACGTCCTCGGTGTCGGCGAAGCTCAGCTCGACGTCGAGCTGGGTGAACTCCGGTTGCCGGTCGGCGCGGAAGTCCTCGTCGCGGAAGCAGCGCACGATCTGGAAGTAACGCTCCAGCCCGGCGACCATGAGCAGCTGCTTGAACAGCTGCGGCGACTGCGGCAGCGCGTACCAGCTTCCCGGCTGCAGCCGTACCGGCACCAGGAAGTCGCGCGCCCCCTCCGGCGTCGAACGGGTGAGGAACGGGGTCTCCACGTCGAGGAAGTCGTGGGCCGCCATCCGCTCCCGGATGATCCGCGTGACCTGCGCCCGCAGCCGGATGGCGCGGGCCAGCTCGGGGCGGCGCAGGTCGAGGTAGCGGTAGCGCAGCCGGACCTCCTCGCCTACCGGGGTGGCGTGGTGCTCCTCGACCGGGAACGGCAGCGGCGCCGACTCGCTGAGCACCTCGACGCCGGCTCGCCCGCCGATGGCGACCACCTCGATGTCGCCGGTCGGCAGCGCCGGGTTGGCGTTGCCCTCCGGGCGGACGCTCACCTCGCCGACGATCCGCAGGCAGAACTCCTGCCGCAGCGGTCGGGCCACCTCCTCGTCACGGACGACGACCTGGACCAGTCCGCTGGAGTCGCGCAGGTCGATGAACGCGACCCCGCCGTGGTCGCGGCGACGCGCCACCCACCCGGCCAGCCTCACCTGCTGCCCGGAGTGCTCGACCCGCAGGCCCCCGGCGTCGTGGCTGCGGATCATCGTGCGGCTCCACGATGCACGTGCCATCGGGTCGGCCACCCGAACCGATCTTCCGACCATACGGTCGCGCGAGCCGCCAATCTGTCGGAAGATGCGTCAGCGCGGAGCTGCGCCAGGTCGAATCTTCCGACCGTTTGGTCGCGGTGGCAACCAGGGCGTCGGAAGATCCATCCACCCGCCGGTTCCGGTCCGGCTCCCCGCAACTGCATCCGACGCAGCATGCACCACGTCCAAGCCCTGGTTGTCACCGGTCGTTGCTCGCCGCTACTATCCGGGGCCGCCGATCGGCTGGGGGCGGGAGCCAGCTGTCCGGGTCGGCGTCGACCTGGTCGCCGCTGCGGATGTCCTTCACCTGGTGGGTCTGGGTCGCGCCCGTCGGGGGGAACCAGACGTACGGGATGCCCCGCCGGTCTGCGTGCCGGATCTGCCGGC
>JALYQN010000219.1 GCA_030855835.1 Actinomycetota bacterium
GATGAACCCACCGCCCAGGGTGGTGAGCGCGACCCGCGGGCTGGTCCAGCCGTCGCCGTGGTCATCGGTCAGGCGAACCCGGAACCGGGCCGGCCCGCGGCGGGGGTCGACTGCCGTACGGAGGTCCAGCGTCGTCGTTGCACCGGACAGGTCGAGCGGCTGCCGGAGCACCAGACCTCCGGTCGCGCCGGGTTGCCGCCACCCCACCTGCAGCTCGCGCGGCAACGGCAGCTCCGCGGGCGGAGCGGGGAACCAGTGCACGGTCCGCAGCTCGGACAGCCCTCGACCGCAGTTCGTCGGTGCCGGTGCGAGCACCGACCTGAAGAAGGAGCTGCCGGTGGCGGCCCGGCACAGCTGCGCCCCCCGCGGGGTGGCCTCGCCGCCGGCGCCCGGGCGGACCAGCTCGCGGTCGCCGCCGATGGCATGGGTCCACACCGCTGCCCCCGGCAGCTTCGGCACCGTGACGGCACCGGCCGTGTCCAGGTGGTCGAGCATGTCGGTGTCGCCCCGCACGAACAGCCGCACCGCTGCTGACACCCAGGACGTTCCGGCCACCCGCTGCTCGGCGGCGGACAGCCGGGTGCCGGCGTCCCGACCGCACAACGGGTGGGTGCGGTCGAACCAGTCGTCGTTGCTCGGCGCCTGCGAGATCCGGGGGGTCCACTCGGTGTTGAAGAAGTTGTGGTTGGCGCCGCGCATCAGCACGCTGCTTCGGAACGCGGTATCGCCGGTCACGAGGTCGCGGGCCACGTCGGTGTAGGTCTGGCCCTGCAGGTCAATCACGTCGCCGTCGCAGTACGGCAGCAGCGTCACGCTTGGGATGAACGGCGTGGCCACGCGGGCGAAGTTGGTCGGTGCGACCAGCACCTCGCCGCGCACGTCGTACGGCGCCGCAGGGCCGGTGTCGAGCACCGCGTGCGCGACGCCCTCACCGCCCCGACTGTGCCCGACCAGGACGGTGCGGTCGAGGTCGAGACGGCCGAACAATCGCTGCTGGGAGGGGTCGGCGTCCCACTGCCCCAGCAGCCGCAGGTGGTGCCGTATCAGCTTCGAGCGGGCGCCCGCGCCACCGTCGAGGGAGGCGAAGTCCTGCGCGTTGATCGCGTTGGCAGCGATTGACACCGAGGCGTAGCCCCGGCTGGCCAGCCGGTGCTGCAGGTACCGGTAACCCCGCAGGCTCGGCACCGGACGTGAGCCACGGTCGCAGGGCACCTTCCCGACCAGTTCCCGCCGTAGCACGCAAGGTGCCGGCCGTGCAGGAAGAGCACCAGTGGCGCCGAGCCCTGCCGGTCGGGTAGCACGACGTGACCCCGCACCTCCATCGGCGCCTTGAACTCGCGCCACGGGAGCGGTTGCGCGCGATAGTCGAACGCGGCCAGGACGTCGAACCGCCCACGTGCGCCCGGGTCGGAGTCCAGCACCTCGACGGGCACGTCCTGCACCCCCCTCGTGCCGGTGGGCGTCGTCTCGCGCAAGCGCGGCGCCAACAGACCATCGCGGTCGAGCCGGTCGGCTCCCAACCAGACCTGGAGGCGCGATGTGTCGAGGCCGGTGAGCTCGTCGACGCCGACGCGCAGACCGCGCCGGTCGCCGACCAGCTCCGGTAACGGCCACCACTCGCGACCCGGGCTCGCTGGCCAACCGGAGCTCGACTCTTGCGTCGGTGATCGGGATCGGCGCCGGCGATCGCCACACCAGCGCGGCGTTCCCGTTGCCGATCGACAGCCGCCAGCTCCCGCGCGCCGCCTCGGTGTCGGGCGGCAACCGCAGCCCGTCGACGACACTGCGAACTGCCCTGTCATCACCGCTGGCCGGCCGCGCTACACCTGGGATAGGCAGCGACGCCAGCGTGAGGGTCACCAGGGCCACCGCACCGGTCAGAGTTCGCAACACCGTTCGACGTTACCCACACCGCCCGGGACCTGCACTGGTCGTAGGCTTACGGCCATGCCGGAGGTGAGCGTAGAGGCCCCGCGAGCCTGGGTCGAGTTCACCGACCCCGCCAACGACGGTCAGGTCCTGCGCTGCGACCTCACCTGGCTCACGTCGCGATACGGATGCATCTTCGGCGACGGCTGCCCCGGCATCTACACCGGGCGTCCCGACGACGGCTGCTGCACCCTTGGGGCGCACTTCGCGGACAAGGCCGACGAGAAGCGGGTGGGCAAGGCCATGAAACGGCTCACCGCCGACGAGTGGCAGCTGCGCCGCGAGGGTCGCAAGGGTGGCTGGGTGGAGGTCGACGACGAGGGCGAGCGCAAGACCAGAGTGGTCGACGGCGCGTGCATCTTTCTCAACCGGCCCGGTTTCGCCGGCGGTACCGGCTGCGCACTGCACGCCTGGGCGCTGACGCACGACGTCGAGCCGCTCACCACCAAACCGGACGTCTGCTGGCAGCTGCCCATCCGTCGGCGCTACCGGGACGTGGATCGCGGTGACGGCACGTCTTACCTGGAGATCACCATCGAGGAGTACGCCCGTAGCGGCTGGGGACCTGGCGGGCACGACCTCGACTGGTACTGCTCGAGCAACACCGAAGCCCATGTGTCCCGCCACCCGCTGTATGTCACCAGCTCGCCCGAGCTCGTCGAGCTGATGGGCCAGCAGGCGTACGACGTGCTGGTCCCGCTGTGTGAGGAGCACCTGGCGCGCAAGGACGCGCTCACGCTGCACCCGGCGACCACCGCGCGCGAGCGCTGACCCCACGCAGCCCCGGTCCGCGGCACCGGTCCACAATCGAGACGTGCGTCTCGACCACCTCTCGTTCGCGGCCGGACCGGACGGGCTCGACGCCACCTCCCGCCAGCTGTCGGACAAGATCGGTGAGGACTTCGTCGAAGGCGGCGTGCACCCCAGGTTCGGCACCCGCAACCGGGTGCTGCCGCTGACCCGCGGGCACTACCTCGAAGTGGTGTCGGTGCTCGACCATCCCGCCTCCGACAAGGTGCCCTTCGGACAGCTGGTCCGGGCCCGTTCCGAGGCGGGCGGCGGCTGGCTGGCGTGGGTGCTTGCGGTGGGGGACATCGCCCCGGTGGAGAAGCGCCTCGGCCGAGTCGCTGTGGCCGGCAGCCGGCACCTGCCGGACGGCTTCGAGCTGCGGTGGAAGCAGCTCGGCGTTGCCGACCTGCAGACCGACCCCCAGCTGCCGTTCGTCATCGAGTGGGAGATCGACCACTCGCACCACCCGTCGCGCGGCGCCAGCGGCAACGTCGCCCTGCTCGCCGTCGAGATCGCCGGTGACCCCGGCCGGGTCGCGGACTGGCTGGGTGAGCCCCCCGTCGCGGCACTGGAGGAGATCGGGGTGGAGTGGGTTGCTCCGCACGGTCGACCCGGCATCGTGGCGGCGCACCTTTCCACGCCGATGGGCCCGGTCCGGATCTGACCGGTCCACATCTGACCGATCTGATCTCGGCAGGCCGGTGCCGGTGCCGCGAGGCCGGTGCCGCGAGGCCGGTGCCGCGAGGCCGGTGCCGCGATGCCGGTGCCGCGATGCCGGTGCCGCGATGCCGGTGCCGCGATGCCGGTG
>JALYQN010000273.1 GCA_030855835.1 Actinomycetota bacterium
CCCCGGGCCAGCTCGCGGTAGCGCGAGATCCCCACCTCGTAGGGCACCGAGGAGGAGGTCAGCCCGTCCTCGGTCTGCCCGCAGTAGCTGATCTCCGGGATCGTGTAGATCCCGATCGGCAGCAGCCCGCCCATGAGCGAGAGGTCGTCCTCGCCGAACGCGTGCGCCGCCGCGAGCCGGCCCTGCTCCATCGCGGTCGCCGCGAGCGAGGGCCAGCCGATCACGTCGCCCGCGGCGTAGACGTGCTCGACCGAGGTGCGGTAGCCCTGCCCGACCTCGATCCGGCTGCGCTCGTCCGCACTGAGCCCCGCATTCTCGAGCGCGAGGTCCTCCGTCTCGCCCTGCCGACCGGCCGCGTAGAGGACGACCTCCGAGGGGACGCGCTTGCCGCTCGCGAGCACCGTGAGCGCGCCGTCGGGATGGCGGTCGACCGCGGTCACCTCTTCGCCGAGCCGGAAGACGACCCCGAGGTCGCGCAGGTGATACTGGAGCCCTTCGACGATCTGCGCGTCACAGAAGTCGAGCAAACGAGGGCGCTTCTCGACCACGGTCACGGCAGTCCCGAGCGCGGCGAACATCGACGCGTACTCGATCCCGATCACACCCGCACCCACCACCACCATCGTGGACGGGATGTGTTCGAGGTTCAGCACACCGTCGGAGTCGACCACGCGCTGGTCGTCGAACTCCACGTTGTCTGGACGCGCCGGCCGGGTGCCGGGGGCGAGCACGATCTTGTCGGCGCTCACGCGCAGGTGCTCGCCACCCTCGACCGAGACAGTGTGCTCACCGACGAAGGTGGCAGTCCCGAGCAGCAGGTCGACGTGGTTGCGCAGCAACTGGTGGCGGACCACCTCCACCTCCCGGCCCACGACGTGCTGCGTGCGGGCGGTGAGGTCGGCGACAGTGATGTCGGTCTTCACCCGGTAGCTCGCGCCGTACATCTCGCGCTGGGTCATGCCGGTGAGGTAGAGGACGGCCTCCCGCAGCGTCTTGGACGGAATGGTTCCGGTGTTCAGGCAGACCCCGCCGACCATTCCCCGCCGGTCAACGACGGCGGCACGTTTGCCCAGCTTGGCTGCCGCGATGGCGGCCCGCTGACCTCCCGGTCCGCTGCCGATGACCAGCAGGTCGTAGTCGTAGTCGTGTGCGTTCACTTGTCGAAGTTCGCCGCTACCGCGTCACCGAGGGACTTGTCGACGTTGCGCCAGTACTCGAACACTCGCTCCAGCACCGGCTGGGACACGCCCTGAGAGGCGTGCCCCGTGATGTTGGCGACGAGTCGCTCCCGTGCAGCGTCGTCCAGCACCTCGCGCACCAGTGTGCCGGCCTGGCCCCAGTCGTCGTCTTCCTCGCGCAAGGTGTACGCCGAACGCACCATCTCGCCGTCACTCGCCCACACCGCCTGCTCCGGGTACCGCTGCGGGTCGGCCCTCGGGCCGCCGTAGGAGTTCGGCGCGTACACCGGGTCGGACACGTTCTGCACGCGCATCAGCCCGTCCTTCGAGTAGCTGTGCACCGGTGACTTCGCAGCGTTGACCGGGATCTGCTGGTAGTTGACCCCGAGCCGGGCGCGGTGCGCGTCGGCGTAGGAGAACCCGCGGGCCAACAGCATCTTGTCCGGGCTGAGACCGGTACCGGGGACCATGTTGTTCGGCTGGAATGCCGCCTGCTCCATCTCGGTGTGGTAGTCGCTCACGTTCCGGTTGAGCGTCATCCGGCCCACATCGATCAGCGGATAGTCGCCGTGCGGCCACACTTTGGTCAGGTCGAACGGGTTGAACCGGTACGTCTTGGCGTCCTCGAACGGCATGACCTGCATCTTCAGGCTCCAGCTCGGGTGGTTTCCATCCTCGATGGCCCGATACAGGTCGCGCTGGTGGTAGTCGGCGTCGGTGCCGGCGAGGTCGTCGGCCTCCTGCTGGGTGAGGTAGTCGATGCCCTGGTCGGTCTTGAAGTGGTACTTGACCCAGAACCGCTCGCCTGCTGCGTTGACCCACATGTACGTGTGGCTGGAGTAGCCGTTCATGTGCCGCCAGGTCTTGGGGATGCCCCGGTCACCCATCAACCAGGTCACCTGGTGCGCGGACTCGGGGGACAGCGTCCAGAAGTCCCATTGCATGTCGTGGTCGCGGAGGTTGTTGTTCGCGCGTCGCTTCTGCGAGCGGATGAAGTGCTGGAACTTCATCGGGTCGCGAATGAAGAACACCGGGGTGTTGTTGCCGACGATGTCCAGGTTGCCCTCGGTGGTGTAGAACTTTATCGAGAACCCGCGCGGGTCGCGCCAGGTGTCGGGGCTGCCACGCTCACCGGCGACCGTCGAGAACCGGATGAGCAGCTCGGTGCTGGTGCCGGGCTGGAATACCGCGGCTTTCGTGTAGGCGCTGACGTCGCCCGTCACCTCGAAGGTGCCGAAGGCACCGCCGCCCTTGGCGTGCGGCTGCCGCTCCGGGATCCGTTCCCGGTTGAATTGCGCCATCTGCTCGATCAGGTAGGTGTCCTGAAGCAGCAGCGGGCCGTCGGGTCCGACGCTGAGCGAGTGCTCGTCGCTCGCGACCGGGACACCGGCGTCCGTCGTGGTCGGCGCGGTCGGCGCGGTCGGCGCGGTGATGTTGCTCGTCGTCTCTGTCATGCGTGTCCTCCATGGTCCGGGGTGGCGGTCTGGCAGTCGGGACAGTGACCCCAGTAGGTGACCTCGGCCTCGTCCACCACGAAGCCTTGGGTGTCGTCGGGGTCGAGGCAGGGGCCGGCGGGCCCGTGGAGGCAGTCGACGTCGACGACGACCCTGCACTCACGGCACACCAGGTGATGATGGTTGTCACCGACGCGCTGTTCGTACAACGTCGGTAGCCGGTTCGAGCCGATGGGCCAACCCGTGGTCGACCAGGCAGGCCAGTACGTCGTACACCGCCTGGACCGACACCTCCGCATCGCCTTCCTGGATCTGCCGGCGCACGGAGTCTGCGTCATGGTGACCGCCCTGGGCGAGCACGTCGAGCACCGCTAGCCGTGGCCGGGTGATCCGCAGCCCCCGGCTGCGCAACGACGTCACTGGCGACGCCTGAGGAGACACCAGCGCCTGCATCGCGTGAGCACACCACAGTTTCTGGAACCGTTCAAGATCTGACCGCGATACGGACGGCCGCTTCGCCGGATCGCCGCCCCCGAGCCAGCATCGGTCAACCGCGACCTGTCAGACTCGACGCACCGACAAACCTAGGAGTCCCGTCTTTCATGCTGGTCGTGCTGTTGTCCGTGTTGGTCACCGTGGTTGCGGCCGGGATGGTCGTGGCGTATGTCGCGTACCCCCAGCGCGGAAGGGAAGCTGCCACCACCGCTGGCGGCGAGTGGCGGCGGCGGGCTGGCGCCGCGGATGCCGGTCACGACGACTGACCCCTGCCCATGACTGTGCTCGAGGTCCTGCTGCTGGGCCTGGTGGTCGCTGTCGTCATCGGCGTGGCGGCGGGACTGCTGGTGCGAGGCCGGAGCATCCCCCCGCCGCGGCCTCCCGACGACACCGAGGCGCCGGACCTGACCGGCGCCGCTCCGCCCCTGGAGCGGCCGGAGAGCGCCGAGGGCCGGCTGGTGCGGTTGCGAGGCCGCCTGGCCCGATCACAGGGTTCGCTGGGGCGTGGCCTGCTGGGAGTGCTGTCCCGCGACCGGCTCACCGAAGACGACTGGACCGGCATCGAGGACACGCTGCTTACGGCCGACGTCGGCTTGGGGCCGACTCAGGAGCTGGTGAATCGGCTGCGGACCCGGCTGCAGGTGCAGGGCAGTGCCGCGGACGCGAGGCAGGTCCTGCGTGAGGAGCTGGTCACACTCGTCGACCCCACGCTCGACCGGTCGTTGCACGCCGACGGTGCCGACGGCGAACCAGGCGTGGTGCTGGTGGTTGGGGTCAACGGAACCGGCAAGACCACCACGGTCGGCCGCATCGCCCGCGTCCTCGTCGCCGAGCACAAGCAGGTGCTGCTGGCCGCCGCCGACACCTTCCGGGCGGCCGCCGCCGACCAGCTGCAGACATGGGGCGACCGCGTGGGCGTGGACACCGTGCGGGGCGTAGAGGGAACAGACCCTGCGAGCGTGGGGTTCAACGCGGTCCGTACAGGCGTTGAGCGTGGCGTGGACACGGTGCTCGTCGACACGGCCGGCAGGCTGCACACCAAGTCCGGCCTCATGGACGAGCTCGGCAAGGTGAAGCGGGTCATCGACAAGCAGGTGCCGGTCACCGAGGTGCTGCTGGTCATCGACGCGACCACCGGGCAGAACGGCCTCACCCAGGCGCGGGTGTTCTCCGAGGTGGTAGCCGTCACCGGCATCGTCCTCACCAAGCTCGACGGCACCGCGAAGGGTGGCATCGTCATAGCCGTGCAGCGCGAGCTGGGAGTGCCGGTGAAGCTGGTGGGGCTCGGCGAGGGTGCCGACGACCTCGCACCGTTCGAGGCGGCAGACTTCGTAGACGCCCTGCTCAGCTCCTGACTGCACGGCGCGACGTTCGTCACGGTTAAGACCCTCCTGCGGCGCTGTCCGGCGCGCAGAATCGGCCCGGGGAGTTCGCCGAACTCGGCTTTGGACGTGCTGGGCCTCCCGGGCAGGGATACCGGGCGCCCGACCCGCCCGCGACGTCTGGGTAGGCGCGAGCTGGACGCGTGCGCGATCGTTGGTGGCGTGTCCAGGTCGGCTCCAGAAGAGCCCATGGCCGGTCGTGGTGAGGTGAGCCTTCGCGTTGTCGTTGTGGGCGATGTGGCTGGCGCTCACGGTTGACAAGCAGCTGCCGGACCTGCCGAGGGCGGCGGCCGCGGTCCGGTGGCGTTCACACCGACGCAACATTCGGCGGCCAATCGTCACGTCGACGCAATGCCTCTCGTAACGCCCCGAAACCTGGGCTGACCACAGTGCTGGCATGAATGACGGAGATACCGCCTGGGTGCTGGCGAGCACCGCACTCGTCATGCTCATGACCCCTGGCGTTGCCCTTTTCTACGGCGGTATGACGCGCGCCCGGAGCGTGCTCAACATGATGATGATGAGCTTCGCCGCGCTCGCTATCGTCAGCGTGCTGTGGGTGATCTATGGCTATTCGGTCACCTTCGGCTTGTCTGACTCGCAGCTGATCGGTGGCTTCGACAACTTTGGGCTGCACGGTGTCAACGGCGCGGCCGGCCTCAGCTTCGTCGTCTTCCAGCTGATGTTCGCGATCATCACACCGGCGCTGGTGAGCGGAGCAATCGCGGGGCGGGCCAAGTTCCTCGGCTGGTGCGCGTTCGTCGTGCTGTGGACCAGTCTCGTCTACTTCCCGGTGGCCAACTGGGTGTTCGACTTCGGTGCCGGCGCAGCGCTGGGCGACGACGCCGGCTGGATCGTCGAGTGGGGGGTGCAGGACTTCGCCGGCGGTACCGCGGTCCACGTCAACGCCGGCGCCGCCGGGCTTGCTCTCGCGCTGGTACTCGGCAAGCGTCTGGGTTGGAAGAGGGATCCGATGCGGCCGCATAATCTGCCGCTGGTCCTGCTCGGAGCCGGTCTGCTGTGGTTCGGTTGGTTCGGCTTCAACGCCGGCTCCGCCCTGGCGGCCAACGCCCTAGCCGCCACCGCGTTCGTCAACACGCAGGCGGCGGCTGCGGCGGCGATCATCGGCTGGTTGGTCGTGGAGCAGGTGCGTGACGGTCGTCCGACCAGCCTCGGCGCCGGATCCGGCGCCGTGGCGGGCCTGGTGGCTATCACGCCGGCCTGTGCCTTCGTCTCCCCGCTGGGCGCACTGCTGCTCGGCGTGCTCGCCGGCGGCGTTTGCGCACTGGCGGTCGGACTCAAGTGGAGGCTCGGCTACGACGACTCACTGGACGTGGTCGGCGTTCACCTCGTCGGGGGTGCCTTCGGCTCGGTGGCACTCGGATTCCTCTCCCTCGACGGCGGGCTTCTCTACGGCGGCGACGCCAGACTGCTGGGCAAGCAGAGCGTGGCCGTGCTGGCCGTCGGGGCGTTCTCGTTCGTCGGAGCGCTGATCTTCGGCGTGCTGATCGAAAAGACGATCGGCTTTCGGGTGGATGCCGACAAGGAGTCGGCGGGCATCGACCTGGTCGAGCACGCTGAGACCGGGTACGACCTCAGCA
The DNA here is from genome assembly GCA_030855835.1 of Actinomycetota bacterium. Taxonomy (GTDB): domain Bacteria; phylum Actinomycetota; class Actinomycetes; order Propionibacteriales; family Nocardioidaceae; genus JACCVL01. The sequence goes on from JALYQN010000273.1 coordinate 6,111, forward strand.
CGTCATCGCTCGGCAGCCACGCACTCAGCACCGACGGCATCGCCGCCCACGACCCGCACGACGAGGGGCACGTCGCTACACCGGTCCCACGGGACGCCCGGCATGAGGGGAGCGTGCACGTGTGAAGCTCGTCACCGCGGTCGTGAAACCGCATAAGTCTGAGGAGGTTCGCGAAGCTCTGGAAGCCTTCGGAGTCACCGGCATGACCGTCACCGAGGCGTCCGGCTTCGGCCGGCAGCAGGGTCACACCGAGGTCTACCGCGGCGCGGAGTACGACGTGAGCCTGGTCCCCAAGATCCGGGTCGAGGTGGTGGTCGGCAGTGCCGACGTAGACGACGTGGTGAGCGTCATCACGAAGGCGGCTCGGACCGGAAAGATCGGCGACGGCAGGGTGTGGGTCGTTCCGGTCGACTCGGTGGTCCGCGTCCGTACCGGCGAGCAGGGCCCGGCGGCTCTGTGAGGATGCCACGCGGCCTACCTGGCCCGAGCGTGCATTCCGGTGTGCCGGCCGCCGACCCAGGGATCGCGACTGTGCGTGATCCGGCAGGCTGGCCGTCGCGAGCGCCCACCCGTACTGCAGCCCCTCGGTGGCGGAATCGCCTGGTTCGCAGACGAGGCTGGGCAGGAGGACCAGCACAGCTCACGGTCTGCGCGTGTGCTTCGACACTGGCCGTCGACCATCCAGGCGGCGCGGGCCGGTGGGCCGGGCCAGCCGCTGCCCGACGACCGCGCAGCGCAGCTGTACCGGACACTGGAGCGGGCGCTCGACGTTTAGGCTGGGCAGGTCCCTGACCGAACCAGTTGAGGAAGCCTGAGGGAGGCCCGGTGTTCGACACCCTCCAGGACCGCCTCGCCGCGACCTTCAAGACCCTGCGGGGCAAGGGCAGGCTCACCGAGGCCGACATCGACGCGACGGCTCGCGACATTCGGATCGCGCTGCTCGAGGCGGACGTGGCTCTGCCGGTGGTGCGGGAGTTCATCGCTGCGGTAAAGGAGCGGGCACGGGGCGCGGACGTCAGCTCGGCCCTGAACCCGGCGCAGCAGGTCGTCAAGATCGTGGACGAGGAGCTCGTCACGATCCTCGGCGGTCAGACCCGCCGGCTGCGGTTCGCCAAGAAGCCACCGACCGTGATCATGCTGGCCGGCCTGCAGGGCTCCGGCAAGACCACGCTCGCGGGCAAGCTCGGTCGCTGGCTCGCGGAGCAGGGCCATACGCCGCTGCTGGTGGCAGCGGACCTGCAGCGTCCCAACGCAGTCACCCAGCTACAGGTGGTGGGCGGCCGGGCGAGCGTCGACGTCTACGCGCCTGAGCCAGGTAACGGCGCCGGTGACCCGATGGCCGTCGCGCGCAGCTCCGTCGAGCACGCCCGCCGTACGTTGCACGACGTCGTGGTGGTCGACACAGCGGGCCGGCTCGGCATCGACACCGACCTGATGCGCCAGGCCGCCGACATCCGGGACGCGGTGCAGCCCGACGAGATCCTCTTCGTCATCGACGCGATGGTCGGTCAGGACGCGGTGAACACCGCGCAGGCCTTCCTCGACGGGGTCGGTTTCGACGGCGTGGTGCTGTCCAAGCTTGACGGCGACGCGCGCGGTGGTGCCGCGCTGTCGGTGGCGAAAGTCACCGGCCGACCGGTGATGTTCGCGTCCAACGGGGAAGCGTTGACCGAGTTCGACGTCTTCCACCCCGACCGGATGGCTTCCCGCATTCTCGGCATGGGCGACATGCTCACCCTGATCGAGCAGGCCGAGAAGACCTTCGACGCCGACCAGGCGCAGCAGGCCGCCGAGAAGCTCCGCGGGACCGGCAGCGGGTTCACCCTGCACGACTTCCTGCAGCAGATGCAGGCGGTGCGCAAGATGGGGTCACTGTCCAAGATCTTCGGGATGCTGCCCGGGATGGGCGACATCAAGCAGCAGGTCGCCGATATCGACGAGCGCGACATTGACCGGCTGCAGGCGATCATCTTGTCGATGACGCCAGCCGAACGCGACGACCCTAAGATGATCGACGGCTCGCGGCGGCAGCGGATCTCCCGCGGCTCCGGCACCACCGTCCAGCAGGTCAACCAGCTGGTCGACCGCTTCTTCGAGGCGCGCACCATGATGAGCCAGCTCGCCAACGGCGCGATGCCCGGGATGCCAGGACTCCCCGGCGCTCCAGGCGTGCCCGGTGGCGGCCGGCGGGCCAAGGCCAGGCAGGGGTCCAAGCAGCAACCGCGCAAGGGACGGACCAAGCGCGCGTCGGGCAACCCGGCCAAGCGCGCCGAGCAGCAGGCCGCGACCGAGGCGGCGGCGGTCACCCCCGCTGCAGTCTCACCGTTCGGGGACCCGGACGCTGCCCCTCGCCGCCGGTAGCG
>JALYQN010000277.1 GCA_030855835.1 Actinomycetota bacterium
GTATACCCCCAACAATTACACCTATCGCGGCTAATCTTCTTCTACCCCGATTCGGGCCCAGAGCGATTTAGCGGCTCTACGAACTTGAGCGGGGCGTGCCTGGGGGTTGATGGCTCGTGGCCCCGACATGCTGTTGGTCTCCTACAACGTCCAGCAGCGAGGCCACGAGCATGTCTGAGGCTACTTCAGTGCTGCTCGGGATTGAGGACGAGTTCGACGTCGAAGGCGTCGCTCGGATCGGTCCTGGGCAGGTCAAGATCATCATCGAGATGCGGTCTAGGGAAGCGCCGTGCCCGGCGTGCGGAGTGATCAGCGCCCGGGTGAAAGAGCGCCCGCTGCGGCGGATCAAGGACCTGCCGGCCAGCGGCCAGTCGGTGGAGTTGTGGTGGCGGAAACGCCGCATGGCCTGTTTGGAAGCGCTCTGCCCGCGCAGGTCGTTCACCCAGGCGAGCCGGGCCATCCGTCCCCGCGCCAGGCTCACCGAACGGCTGCGTGACAAGCTCGCACGCGCGATCGCGGCCGGGAACCGGGCCGTCTCGGAGGTGGCTGCGGAGTTCGAGGTGTCGTGGCCGACGGCGCACCGGGCGTTGATCACCGCCGCGGCGAAGTGGTTGCCGGAGCCTGCGCCGACGAGCAGGCTTGGGATCGATGAGACCCGGTTCCGGTCGGTCCGTTGGCTGCTGGACGGGCTCACCTGGCGTCGGTCGGATCCGTGGCTGACCTCGTTCGTCGACTGCAGCGTCGACGGCCCGGGATCGCTGCTGGGTTGGCTCCTGGCCGCACCGGCGGCTGCGTGGAGGACTGGCTCAGCGAGCAGACCGAGGAGTTCCGGGCCGCGATCCAACTGGTAGTCATCGACCCGTCCGCCCCCTACGCGTCCGGGATCCGCGCCGCCCTGCCCGGGGTGCGGATCGCGGTCGACAAGTGGCACCTGGTCGCACTCGCCAACCAGATGGTCACCGAGGTCCGCCAACGCGTCACCCGCGACCAGCTCGGCCGCCGCGGCACCACCGCCGACCCGGTCTGGGTGAACCGGCGGCTGCTGCTCACCGGCGCCGACCACCTCACTGCCAAGCAGTGGGCCCGGCTCAACGCCACCCTCCAGCGGTGCGACCCGACCAACGAGATCGGCGCCGCCTGGGGTGTGAAGGAACGCCTCCGGCTGCTGCTCAACGAGTCCGAGCCGAGCAGGATCCGCTGGCGGTTGGCCGACTTCTACGACGTCGCCCTCGACGCCGCCATGGCCGAGGCGACCCGGCTCGCGAACACCATCCAGACCTGGTGGCCGGCGATCCTGGTCGCCCTCACCGAGCAGGTCACCAACGCCCGCACAGAGGGGTTCAACCGCATCATCAAGCAGACCAAGCGGGTCGGGTGCGGCTACCGCAACATGGACAACTACCAGCGCCGTATCCTCAGCCACATCGCGGTCACCCGACCGCTCAGATCAGCAGCGCGAACGGGGCCTCGGCCCCGCTAAAGATCGAAGAGCCCCCAAACCACCACAAAGAATTCAGTCGGTGGATCAGGGCTCAGAGCCGGGCCACTCACCGACAGTGGCGATGCTGCCCGACGACATCCGGTACGAGGTCACCTCCTCACCAGCCGACAGGGAACTTATTGCCCAACTTGGGTGGTCGCTCTCCTCGTAGGCACCGCCTTCACCGCAGGCTGCACATCCAGCCGCGGTGTCGGCGGGCTCTAGCAGTGCGGGTTGAACCGCCTCGTGTTAGCCCGGTGCTTTCATGGCGGCCGGATCTGACTGGGTGTTGATCATGAGAAAGGTGCCCCTGACCTGGGAAAATACTTCTTGTCTAGGGAAGTAGCCGACCAGCTCGAGGAGCACCTTTCAGGTGAGGAACACTACCGGGTTGTACCCCCGCCTCCGCGTCGACACCAGCACCCGCTGTTCGGCAGCCGGTCAGGCCGGCGGGGTGCTGCTCACTGACACCATCCGGCTCAGCGGACTGGGGTCAGAACTGTCGTCGGCGTTGAAGCGGTGGCGGAAGCCGACGGCGGTCCACGACCCGGCCAAGGTCGTGCTGGATCTGGTGGTGTCGTTGGCGTTGGGCGGTGACTGCCTCGCCGACATCGCCGTCCTGCGGGCTGAGCCGGGGATCTATGGCCGGGTGGCCTCTGACCCGACCGTGTCCCGCACCGTCGACGTCCTGGCCGCTGACGCGGCGGCTGCGCTGAAAGCGATCGACACCGCCCGCGCAAC
>JALYQN010000280.1 GCA_030855835.1 Actinomycetota bacterium
ACTGTCGGCTCGGCGTGCCTGGTCGACCTGCAGCTGCTCACCGTGCATGACACCGACCCGTACGACGGATCGGCCGGGCCACAGGTCATCGAGCCGCCGCATCCGTTCACCCTGAACGTCTTGTCGGTCTCCGATCTGGCCGTGTCCGTTACGACCTGCGTTTCGCCGATGTGTTCTGGGAACGGGCCGCCCAGACCGACTGCTATCTCGTGGTCGCCAGCTGGCCGGCGCCTCGTCGAGCGCATTGGCGGAGCCTGTTGACGGCGCGGGCGATCGAGAACCAGGCCTACGTCGTGGGCGTCAACCGGGTCGGCGACGGTGACGGCGTCGAGCACGTCGGTGACAGCGTCGTCGTGGACCCGTCCGGTGAGATAGTGGCCGATGCTGGTGGAAAAGAGCAGGCCATCCTCGCCGAGGTCGATCCGACGCTGGTCGCCCGTACCCGTGCGGAGTTCCCGTTCCTGGCCGACCGCAGGGCATGATCGCGACAGGAACTACGGTGGGCAGATGACTGAGTCGAGCAGCTCCGAGGAACAGGCTGACGCACAAGGGACGGGGACGGGGCCTTGGCCGGGTCCCAACGCTGCGCAGACGCCCGTCAACGTGCCCGAGGACGGTGGGCCCGCGGTCGGCGATGAGGTAGTCAACACCGGGCAGTCCGGCGATCCAACCGCCGAGAAGGACCCCGCCGCCTGGGGCTCCGAGGAACAGGCTGACGCACAAGGGACGGGGCCTTGGCCGGGTCCCAACGCTGCGCAGACGCCCGTCAACGTGCCCGAGGACGGTGGGCCCACGGTCGGCGATGAGGTAGTCAACACCGGGCAGTCCGGCGATCCAACCGCCGAGAAGGACCCCGACGCCTGGGTGACCGGAGACGAACCAGCGACCGGCGCGCAGATCAGCTATCTGCAGACCCTGTCTCGCAAGGCCGGCCGCGATGTCCCCGAGCGGCTCACCAAGGCCGACGCCTCGCGGCTGATCGACGAACTCCAAGCGGAGTCCAACCAGCGTCGGTGACTCGGTCCAGGAGTAGCGCCAGCGCCAGGCCGACGAGCACAGCGGTGTCGGCCGCTCGGGCACCTGCGTGGCGTTGGTGACGGGCTCGGCGGGCGCTGCGCTGCTGGGGTTCGAGGTGACTCCAGACGGGCGTTGGGTGGATCCCCACCAAGGCGGTGACGGGCGAGCCGCGCCAGCGCGTACCCATAGGTATTTGAGGACGCTGCTGGCGGCGCTTGTCTAAACGGGGTAGAACTGTCTAAAGGGATCTAAGCGGTCTAAAACTGCTTCGGCAGGTCAGGTTTGCTTGGCTGAAGGAGCGGTGCGTTGTGGCACCGAACCCGTTCACCACCTACCTTCGGCGTCTCGCCGCCCCACCGTGGCTGCGCCGGGTTCGAGGGGCATGTGAGGATTGCTCACAGCCAGCGGGACCGCTTAGCTGCGCTTGGTGCGTGGCCGGTTGCGTTCCGGGTGCGCGCGCTCCTCTTCGATGAGCGCCACCAGTGCTGGATTCTTGAGGTAGGCAGCTTCGGCTTCTGTGAGCACGACGGCAGGCTCAAGGATGAGAGTGCCGTCCTCTTGTTCGCGAATGAGGTACCTATCGTGCCGACCGAACTTGCCTAGGCTGGCGCGGCGTCTGTCGTCTAGTTCGATGACGGCGGACTTGGACGGCTGGAAATCAGTCTCTGTACTCACTTGTCTCACGTCTTCCTGAGGGTTCGTTCTGCTCTCTTCTGGTGCTATCTCGACTACACCAGCCTACACCCAAGTGGGGATTTGGGATATGCCCTAATTACCCACGGTGCCCAGATGGGGTAATATCTTCGAAATGACACTGCATGTGACCCCCTCCGCGGGCGATGCTCTGGAGGCACTTCATGCCGCCGATGACAAGCTCGCCGAGCGGGTAGAGCGTGCACTCGACCTCATCGAGTCCGACCCGCACTCCCCCGCTGTCCGCCGGCGACAGATGCGGCCTGCCCAATGTTGGATGTACGTCGTGCCGGTCGACGGTGACCAGAACGATGTCGCCATTCTGTGGGCCTTGGAGGGTGGCGATCCGCTCGTCCGGTACATCGGTCCTGCGAGCTTCGCCTAAAAGACCGTCGCTCAGCGGCAGGCCCATGCTCGAGCAGTGCGAGCGCAGTCCATTGGCGAAGGATTCGCCTCCCTACGGCGCCAAGGTGTGGGCGGCGCCCCCGCAAGCCTGGCATTTCTGCACCGCGCCCCACTCCGACCCTTCGCCATCTCCTATTGGGCCCGCATGCTGCGCTCGCAGATGGGCGAGCTGTGCTTTGCCGCGCACGCCCGGCATGCCCGCGATGAGATGCATGCGCTCGGGATCGAGGCTCTCGCTCGGGTCG
>JALYQN010000298.1 GCA_030855835.1 Actinomycetota bacterium
ACCCCTATCGGGGTCGAGCGTGGGCCCGGGTTGCCGACGGCGGGCCGGCCGACATCGACCACGCGGTGGCCTCCGCCCGCGCAGCGTTCGAGGGCGAGTGGGGACGGCTGACCGGATTCCAGCGGGCCGCGATCATGCGCCGCATCGGAGACGCCATCACCGAGAACGCGGACCGGCTCGCCCTACTCGAGGTGCGCGACTCCGGCAAGCTGCTGCGCGAGATGCGCGGTCAGCTCGGCGCGCTGTCCCAGTGGTACTACTACTTCTCCGGCCTCGCCGACAAGCTGGACGGTCGCACCGTCCCGCCGGTCAACCCCAACTACTTCGGTTACACCCGCCGCGAGCCGGTCGGCGTCGTAGGCGCCATCACACCGTGGAACTCCCCGCTGCTGCTGCTGACCTTCAAGCTGGCGCCCTTGCTGGCCGCGGGCAACACGTGCGTGGCCAAGCCGTCGGAGCACGCGCCCGCGTCGACCCTCGCCTTCGCCGAGGTGCTGTACGAAGCTGGCCTGCCGGCCGGGGTGCTCAACGTCGTCACCGGGTGGGACCGAGCGGCCGGAGAAGCGCTTGCCGCCCACCCCGGCGTGGACAAGATCGCGTTCACCGGATCGGGTGCCACCGGGGCGAAGGTGGCGCAGGCGGCGAGCGGGAACCTCAAGCGCATCACCCTCGAGCTCGGCGGCAAGAGCGCGCAGCTCGTCTTCCCCGACGCCGACCTCGACGCAGCCGCCAACGGCGTGATCGCCGGTGTCTTCGCCGCCACCGGTCAGACGTGCATGGCTGGTTCCCGCTTGATTGTGCACCGCGACGTGCACAACAGTCTGATTGACAAGATCGCCACCAGGGCCAGCACCATCCGGCTCGGCGACCCCACCGACGCCGCTACCGAGATGGGCCCGGTGGCCAACCACCCGCAGTACGACAAGGTCCTCGGCTACCTGCGTGGCGCCGCGGCGGAGGGCGCCACCTTCGCCTGCGGCGGCGGCGCCGACACCGAGCACGGCGGGCTCTTCATCCAGCCGACCGTCGTCACCAACGTGACGCCGGAAAGCACCGTCGTCCGTGAGGAGGTTTTTGGCCCCGTCCTCGCTGCCTACACCTTCACCACCGAGGACGAAGCCCTCGAGCTCGCCAATGACACCCCCTACGGGCTTGCCGGCGCCGTGTGGACCAAGGACGTACACCGGGCGCACCGCGTCGCCACCAACCTGCGGGCGGGCACGGTGTGGGTCAACGCCTACCGGGTGGTCGCACCGAACATGCCGTTCGGCGGGTTCGGTGCCAGTGGCGTCGGCCGTGAGAACGGCATAGAGGCGCTCGCTGAGTACACCGAGACCAAGTCGGTGTTCGTCGAGCTCACCGGCGGCACCCGCGACCCCTTCCAGCTGGGCTGATCCGATGACCGACCTGATGAGCCCCCGGAGCCGCTCGGCGGTCTGGCTGTCGCCCGACGACTGCCGGCTCGACCACCTGCGCGCACTGGTCGAACGGGACACTGCAGCAGCCGACCACCAGTACGCCGACGAGGTCCAGCAGGGAGTGCTGGTCTACGACTGTGAACGGCTGCGGGAGACCCTCGCCGACCCGGGACAACGGCGCGAGGTCGAGGCCGCCATCGTGTACGCCCTGACCGATGGACCCGGCGTGGCGGTGTTCAGGCGGGCCTTCGCCGACACCTCGGTCGTCGACGAGGCGTCCACGGTGTTCGGCCAGATGATCGCGACCCAGCACGCCGACGGAGGTGCGGCGGGCGACCACTTCGCCAGACCCGGCGCCAACGACCGGGTTTGGAACGCCTTGGAGAAGCTGGCGGTCGAGGCACCCAGCGTGTTCGTCGACTACTACGCCAACGACATCCTCGCGCTGGTCTCGAACGCCTGGCTCGGACCCGGCTACCAGGTGACGTCGGCCATCAACGTGGTCAATCCGGGCGGCGAGGCCCAAGTCGCCCACCGCGACTACCACCTCGGCTTCATGTCCGACACCCACGGCGCCCGGTTCCCTGCTCATGTGCACCGGCTCTCCCCCGTCCTCACGCTGCAAGGCGCGGTCGCGCACAGCGACATGCCGGTGGAGACCGGGCCGACCATGTACCTGCCGTACAGCCATCAGTACGAGGCGGGGTACCTCGCCGCCGGGCGCCCGGAGTTCACGTCGTACTTCGACGAGCACCTGGTGCAGCTGCCGCTGCGCAAAGGTGACGCCGCGTTCTTCAACCCGGCGGTGCTGCACGGCGCCGGCCGCAACCAGACCTCCACCGTCAAGCGGATGGCGAACCTGCTGCAGGTGTCGTCGGCCTTCGGCCGTGCCCTCGAGGCGGTCGACCGCGAGCGGGTGTGCGCGGCGCTCCACTCGACGCTGCTCGAGCGCAAGGACTCCGCGCCCGAGCGGCACCTGCGCAACGTCGTCGCGGCCTCGGCCGAGGGGTATGCGTTCCCCACGAACCTGGACCGTGACCAGCCCGTCGGGGGGCGCACGCCCGAGACCCAGGCCGAGCTGGTGTGGCGCGCCCTGTCCTCCGGCTGGGATCCCGCACGGCTGCAAAGCGAGTTGAGCGCGCACGGTGCGCGCCACCGCAGCGCCGGGTAGCCGCGCTCGTGGCCGCGTGGTGGCGGCCTCAGCGCCAGCACGACTAGTCGAGCACCAGCTCACCGTCGGCGGGAACAACCGGAGCGTCGACGGTGACCGAGTCGGGGTAGATAAGGCCGGCGCCGGTGTTCAGCAGCACCACCTCGTCGTCGGCGCCGAGCCATTCGCTGGCTCGCAGCCGGCGGACGGCCGACACGGTCGCGGCGCCCTCGGGGCAGCAGAACAACCCTTCCAGGCGACCGACCAGCTGAACGTCGGCGAGTATCTCGGCGTCGTCGACGGCCACGGCGATGCCGCGGGTCTCGCGGACGGCGCGCAGCACGAGAAAGTCCCCCAGCGCCTTGGGGACGTTGATGCCGAATGCGACGGTCCGCGCATTGGGCCACGCCTTCGACGCGGACGCGCCGGACTCGTATGCCGCCACGATCGGGGCGCAACCGGTCGACTGCACCGCGACCAGCCGCGGCAACGGACCCTCGACCCAGCCGAGCTCGCGCAGCTCGGTCAGCGCCTTGTGAATACCGATCAGCCCCACGCCACCGCCGGTCGGATAGACAACCACGTCGGGCATCCGCCAGCCGAGCTGTTCGGCGATCTCGTACCCC
>JALYQN010000366.1 GCA_030855835.1 Actinomycetota bacterium
CCCCGGCGGCGCGAGCGGTGAAGGTGACCGCCAGCACCTGGGCCGCGTCATAGGCACCGGTCGCGACGCCGTAGGCGATCCGGTGGGTGATCGCCCTGGTCTTGCCGGTGCCCGCGCCGGCAACGACGCAGAGCGGACCGGTCAGCGTGGTGGCCACCTCCCGCTGCTCGGGATCGAGCGCGGCGAGCAATGGGTGGGCCGAGGTCACGGGTCTCCCTCGTGGAATGCGGGGGCTGCCCGACGGGTTGCAACCAGCGACACCCTAGGACGCCGAAAGGACACCGATGACCGCCCGGGTCACGATGTACTCGACTCCGTGGTGCGGTTACTGCCACCGGCTCGGTAGCCAGTTGGACCGCGCCGGGATCGCGTTCGACCTGGTCGACATCGAGCAGCAACCGCAGGCAGCCACCATCGTGGAGAACGCCAACAACGGCAGCCAGACGGTGCCGACCTTGGTCTTCTCCGACGGCAGCGCCCTGACCAACCCGTCGGTCGCGCAGGTCCAGGACCGGCTGACGGCCCTGGGTTGACCGTCGGCTGACTGACCGGCACCGGGCTCCCCCTCACCAGTCGGCCCAGTCACCGGTCAGCTCGCCGCCGTGCCAGCAGTCGATCAGCCACCGGGAGATCGACACGCCGACCGGGACGATGATCTCCCCGGTCCGGCAGAGCTCGCTCAGCTCCTGCCTCGTGAACCACCTCGCGGCGGTGACCTCCTCGTTGTCCACCTGGATCTGGGTGGTCAGCGCGCGAGCGAAGAACCCGAGCATCAGGCTGCTCGGGAACGGCCACGGCTGGCTGCCGGCGTAGTTCACCTCGCCGACCTCGATGGCGCTCTCCTCTGCGACCTCACGCCGCACGGCATCCTCTAGCGACTCCCCGGGCTCCACGAACCCCGCGAGCGTCGAGTACCGCCCCTCCGCCCAGGCAGGGGAGTGGCCCAGCAGCGCCCGGTCATCGTCGTCGGTGATCAGCATGATCACAGCCGGATCGGTGCGCGGGAAGTGCTGGGCCCGACACACCGGGCAGCGCCGGGAGTGGCCGGCGGCCACCACGTCGGTCTCGGCCCCGCACCGGGCGCAGCACGGGTGGGTACGGTGCCAATTGTCCAGTCCGAGCGCGTGCACCACGAGCCCTGCGGTGGTCGGGTCCAGCACTGGTCCCACTGTGCGGGCGGGCGTGCCGGTCAGGTCGTCGGGCACCTCAGGCATGCCGATCGCAGCGACCGGGCCCTGCGCGTCTCGCCCGAGAAGGATCCGGGTCGCACCCGGCTCACGGGCGGCGTAGCCGGCCGCCGCGGCCGGCGTCAGCATCCGTACGCGGGCACCGTCGTGGACCGCGACCCGCCCGTGCCCGACGATGAGCACCCGGGTCGCAGGGTCGGCCGCGATCTGGTCCCACCAGTCGTCGCGAGCGCGCAGCTCCGTCTGCCGGTCATGTCCCCCGCCGCCGAGCGGCGGTAGGGCGTGGTCGTGGCGGCTCACTCGCTCGACCCTATGCGCGGCGCCGACCGAGGTCGGTGCTGGATAGCCTGCCTCGGATGAGTACTCACATCGGCGCCGAGCCGGGACAGGTAGCACCCCGGGCGCTGTTCCCCGGCGACCCACTGCGAGCGAGATGGATCGCCGAGGAGTTCCTCGACGGCGCCGAGTGCTACAGCCGGGTGCGCAACATGCTCGGCTTCACCGGCAGCTACCGCGGCGAGCAGGTCAGCGTGCAGGGATCGGGGATGGGCCAGCCGTCGATGGCGATCTACGCCAACGAGCTGTTCCGCGACTACGACGTGCAGCAGCTGGTCCGTGTTGGTTCGTGCGGCGCACTCACCGAGGCGGTGCGGATTCGCGACGTGGTGCTGGCGATCAGCGCTGCCACCGACTCGGCGATGAACCGGCACCGGTTCCACGGGTTCGACTACGCGCCGACCGCCGACTTCGCGCTGCTGCGCACCGCGCACGACGCGATCGTCGCCCGCGGTGGCACCCCGGTGGTGGGGCAGGTGTTCACCTCGGACTCCTTCTACCACCCCCGACCCGAGCTGACCGCACACCTCGTCGAGCACGGTGTGGTGGCGGTGGAGATGGAGGCAAGCGCGCTGTACACACTGGCGGCCGGGTACAGGCGACGGGCGCTGGCCCTGTGCACGGTGTCGGACCACATCGTCACCGGCGAGGAGACGACCTCCCAGGAACGCGAGCAGACGTTCGCCGAGATGGTGGAGCTGGCGCTCGAAGCGATGCTCGCCGTCCCCGTCGACGGCGCGGCCTGACCGCCCGGCGGTACGTGCGCCGGCCGGCCTCATGAGGCAGCGCCGAACAACCTGGCCTCCAGCGCGGCCCGGTCGGGCAGCCGGTCCGGCTCGAGCACCATGCCGGTGCGCACGAAGCAGAACCGTGCCCGCACCCGGTCCAGGGGTACCCCGTACAGCTCGGCGCAGGCAACCCGGTAGATCGCCAGCTGGGTCTCGTCGGCGTCCTCGCGGTGCCCGGTCTTCCAGTCGACCACGTCGTAGCCGCCGCCGGCCGAGCGGTAGACCGCGTCGATCCGGCCACGCACGACCCGACCTGCGAGCACCACCTGGAACGGTGCCTCGACAACGTCCGGGCGCCGCTCGGCGAACGGACCGGACTCGAACGCGGCGATCACCGCCGCGAGGTCGGAGTCGTCATCGATGCCGCTGTCGGCGCGTCCGGGCAGCTCGTCGGGGTCGATCAGCTGCTGCTGGCCGAAGCGGCTCTCCAGGTAGGCGTGAAAGCGGGTGCCGAACCGGGCCGCGACCGAGGGTCGGCGCGGCATCGGCCGGGCGAGCTCGCGTGCCAGCCGCTGGGGTTCGGTGTGTGCCCGGGCCGCGATCGTCGCCGACACCGACGACGGCAGGTCGACAACGGTGCCGGCTGCCGACGCTGCACCGGCCTCGGCCAACAGCGCGTCGAGATCGGCGTCGAGCCCGCACAGGTCCAGGTCAGGCAGGTCCAGGTCAGGCAGGTCCAGGTCGCGGAGAGCGGCCTCTGCCGCCGAGACCACGAGGGCACAACGGACGTCGTCGGCCACCTGCCGGCGCCGGTGCAGCCGGGCTTCGTCGAGCCGGCCGGGGAACGCCAGCGCAGGCCGGTTCGCCAGACAGGGGTTGGTCGCACCCTGTTCCGGGGCAGGTGCCCAGCACGACGGGCCGCTGCCCGCGTGCGCGCGCAGCGTGTCGAGGTGGTCGGAGGGGCCCCTTGGTCGTTTCTGCGAGCGGCCCCACCAGTGACCGCTGGCGACCACGACCTCCTTGGCGCGGGTCACCGCGACGTACGCCAGCCGTCGTTCCTCGAGCAGCTGGTGAGCCCGCTGGGCTGCGACGTAGGCGTCCCGGTCGGGCTTGTCCCACGAGCGTTGGCGTGGGAGCGCCGCGGCATCGCCGCGCAGCGGCGCCGGGACCACCGCTGCGGTGCGCTCCCAACACGGGCGAGGCGTTGCGCTGGGGAAGACGCCTTGCGCCAGGAAGGGCAGCACCACGGCCCGCCACTCGAGACCCTTTGCGGCGTGGACGGTGCACAGCTTGACCGAGTCCGACAAGCCGGGATCCGCGACGCTCATGCCGCCCCCCCGCTCGAGCTCGGCGTCGAGGAACGCCAGCAGCCCGAACAGCCCGGCGCTCGGATCGGTGCCGGCGAAACAGCCGACGGCGTCGAGGAACAGGGCCAGGTTGTCCCGGGCCAGGTCGGCCTCCGGTCCGGGCGCGGTGGCCAGCTCGATGTCGATAGCCAGCACCTCGACCACCCGGCGTACGAGATCGACCAGCGGCTC
>JALYQN010000400.1 GCA_030855835.1 Actinomycetota bacterium
TCGTCACCCGGCTTGAGCACCCCACCGGCCACCCGTCCGGCATAGCCACGGTAGTCGTGGTGGGTGTCGGACTTCGGCCGCACGACGTACTGCACCGGCAGCCGGGTGTCGACCAGGTCGCGGTCGCTGGCCACGTGCACGTTCTCGAGGTGATGCAGCAGCGACGGGCCCTCGTACCACGGCATCTGCTCCGACCGGGTGACCACGTTGTCACCCTTGAGTGCCGAGATCGGGATGATCGTGAGGTCAGGGATGGTCAGCTTCGTGGCGAACGACGTGAACTCGTTGTGGATCCGGGTGTAGACGTCCTGGTCGTAGTCGACGAGGTCCATCTTGTTGACCGCGAGCACCAGGTGCGGCACCCGCAGCAGCGACAGGATCACCGCGTGCCGGCGGGACTGCTCGGTGAGACCCTGCCGCGCATCCACCAGCACCAGGCCCAGGTCCGCGGTCGACGCTCCGGTCACCATGTTGCGCGTGTACTGCACGTGGCCCGGGGTGTCCGCAATGATGAACTTGCGCTGCGGTGTGGCGAAGTACCGGTACGCGACGTCGATCGTGATGCCCTGCTCGCGCTCCGAGCGCAGCCCATCGGTGAGCAGCGCTAGGTCGGTGTAGTCGTAGCCCTTGGAACGGCTGGTCTGCTCCACCGCCTCGAGCTGGTCGGCGAAGATCGTCTTCGTGTCGAGCAGCAACCGTCCGATGAGCGTGGACTTCCCGTCGTCGACCGACCCGGCGGTAGCGAACCGCAGCAGGTCCATCGACAGCCCAATGGTCTGCTCTGCCATCAGAAGTAGCCCTCTCGCTTGCGGTCCTCCATGGCGGCCTCACTGAACCGGTCATCACCACGGGTGGCACCTCGCTCGGTCAGTACCGCAACGGAGACCTCATCGATGATCTCCGGGATCGTCGAGGCGTCCGACTCCACGCAGCCGGTCAGGGTCAGGTCGCCCACGGTACGGAAGCGCACGGTGCGCTCGCTGGCCTGCTCGCCGGCCTTCATCGGATTGTGCTCGCTCTCCGTCAGCAACATCCCGTCGCGGGTGAAGACGCGGCGCCGGTGCGCGAAGTAGATGGACGGGATCTCGATCGGCTCCTGCCCGAGGTAGTGCCACACGTCGAGCTCGGTCCAGTTGGACAGCGGGAAGATCCGCATGTGCTCGGCGGCGCTGATGCGTCCGTTGTACAGGTCCCACAGCTCCGGTCGCTGCATCTTCGGATCCCACTGGCCGAACTCGTCCCGGTGCGAGTAGACCCGCTCCTTGGCGCGCGCCTTCTCCTCGTCACGCCGCCCACCACCGAAGGCAGCGGTGAAGCCCTCCTGCTCGATGGCGTGCAGCAGAGTGCCGATCTGCAGCCGGTTGCGGCTGATCTTCCCGTCGTCGACGACGACCCTGTTGGCGATCGCTTCCTCAACGCTGGCCACGATGAGGCGTACGCCGAGCCGGTTCACCCAGTTGTCCCGGGTCGCGAGCACCTCGGGGAAGTCGTACCCGGTGTCGACCTGCAGCACGGGGAACGGGATCTTGGCCGGGAAGAAGGCCTTCTCCGCCAGTCGCATCATGCAGATGGAGTCCTTGCCGCCGGAGAACATGAGCACCGGCTTCTCGAACTCGGCTGCCACCTCGCGGAAGATGTGGATCGACTCCGCCTCCAGCTCGTCGAGCTGGGTCAGGCGGTAGTCGGCGTGGGCCGGAGGGCTGGGGGGCACCGCATGCGTGTCCTCCAGCGCGTCGGTCGCGTCAGTCATCAGCGGTCGGGCTCCCTGTCATCGGGTTAGGGACGGGCATGGGTCGACCGCGAATGTCCGCGGCAATGTCGATCGAAAGACTCGCCATAGTAGCGACAGGAGCTTGTGGCCGAGGTATCTCCGTCCGATCCATGCGGCGGCGACGCTCAACGGCGCGGCGGTTCACGGTCAACGTCTCGGTCAACGTCTCGGTCGGGGACCGGGTACCCGCCGGGTTCCCCCACAGTGTCGACGACGGGCTGCGCGTCCCGACTGGCACGCCGCTGGGCCCGGGCCGACCGTCGCGGTGGCGGGAGCGCCTCCAGCTCGGCCACGGTCGGGTTGCCGAACATGGGCAGCCCCTCCGTGCGCCGCAGCAACCCCCACACCAGCGGCAGCAGCACCAGCGTCGCCACGCCGACCAGGCCGATCATCAGCGGGTGCGTCTCGTCCTCGCCGGCTCCGAGTGGTGCCCAGCCGGACTTGTCGAGCAGTGCCACCCCAGACATGGTCAGCACGACCACGATCGCGCGCCGGATCACCGACTGTGGGACCCGGGGTGCGATCTTCGAGCCGATGATCGTGCCGGGCAGTGATCCGATGATCAGGGGGAAGAGCAGCCCCCAGTCGAGGCCGTTCACGGCAATGTTCGCCATCGCCGCCGCGAACACCAGGGGCACCGCCTGGACCAGGTCGGTGCCGACCAGCTTCACCGCGGACAGGGTCGGGTAGAGCATCAGCAGCGCGATCATGATGACTGATCCAGATCCCACCGAGGTAATGCCCACCAGCAGGCCGCCGAGGGCACCGACGAGGATTGTGGGCACCGGCCGTACGACCGGCTCACCCTCCATCCGGGTGCCGTCGCGCAGCCGGCGCAGCTGGATGAACAGCCGCAGCGCGTAGGTCGAGGCGGCGAACAGCAGCGCGAACCCGATGGCCATCTTCAAGGCGTCGTCGATGTCGGCCGGGTCGACCACCCACGACACGGCGAACGGTCCCAGCAGCGCCATCGGCACCGACCCGACGATCAGCCAGCAGGCAAGGCGCAGGTGCGGCGAGCCTTCCCGCCAGTGCACGATCGCGCCACCGCTCTTGTAGACCGCTGCTGCCGTCAGGTCGGCCGTCACGACGGTGGCGGCGTCGCCGACACCGAGGAAGATCAAGGCCGGCGTCATCAGGGCCCCGCCACCCATACCGGTGATGCCGACGACGACGCCAACCGCGAACGCGGCTGCCACGACCTTGAGGTCGATCCCGGCGACGGTCGCTGCTTCCGCCGACAGCTGCGTCATTGTGTGGAACATGGATCTCCTACGGTGGGCGCGGGCGCCAGGCGACCACTTCTGCGCGCGCCCGTCGAACGAGTAAAGCACCGTGGGTGCTCGCAGGTCAGCACCTTGGCCGCACTGGGGGTGGTCACAACAACCATCCCTCGTCCGTCAGCACGCCCAGCACCTCGTCGACGCACTCGTCGATGTCGCGCCCCGTCGTGTCGATCCGCAGCGTCGCATCGGTTGGTTCCTCGTACGGCGAGCTGAGGCCGGTGAAGTCGGGGATCTCGCCGGCCCGTGCCCGGGCGTACAAGCCCTTGCGGTCTCGCCGCTCGCACTCAGCGAGCGGGGTCGCGACGTGCACGAGCACAAATCCGCCGCCGGCATCGGCGGCCATCGCCCGCACCTGCCGGCGGGTGTCGTCGAACGGTGCGATCGGCGAGCAGACCGCGACACCATGGTGCCGGCTGATCTCGGCGGCGACCCAGCCGATGCGTGCGATGTTGGTCTCGCGGTCCTGCCGGCCGAAACCGAGGCCCTGGGACAAGTGGTGGCGCACGACGTCGCCGTCGAGGCTGGTGACAGTGCGGTCGCCGCGCTCGAGCAGCCGATCCACCAGGGCCCGGGAGATCGTGGACTTGCCCGAGCCGGACAGCCCGGTGAAGAAGACCACCACCCCCCGTCGGTGCCGCGGCGGGCGGTCCTGGTC
>JALYQN010000407.1 GCA_030855835.1 Actinomycetota bacterium
CCGTCACCCCACCACCCCAGAGGATCCCGCCCACGGTCGAGTACAGCGCGTACCGGCGGAAGTCCATCTTGCCGACGCCGGCCATGACCGTGATGAACGTCCGCACGATGGGGACGAACCGGCCGAGCACGATGGCCCGGTTGCCGTAGCGGTCGAAGAACGCGTACGTACGGTCGACGTGCTCGGCCTTGAACCAGCGCGAGTCGGGTCGCTCGAAGATCGCCGGACCGGCCTTGCGTCCGATGGCGTAACCGGTGAGGTTGCCGGCGATTGCCGCGAGCACGATCAGCAGGCAGACCAGCCACAGCGGCTGGTCCAGCGCCCCCGTGGTGACCAGCAGCCCGGCGGTGAACAGCAGCGAGTCGCCGGGCAGGAAGAAGCCGAGCAGCAGGCCGCACTCGGCGAAGACGATCACCAAGATCCCGACCAGCCCGAACGTGCCGATCAGCTCGCTCGGGTCGAGCCACGACGGTCCCAGCGCTGTGGTCACCGCGGCCGCTGTCACCCGGCGAGCGTACCCGTGGGTCGCGCGAGCGTGGCGCGTCTTAGTGTCGGCGTCCGTGGACGACCAGACCGCAGTGGGTGTCGGGCCGTGGCCAGGCCCGTGGCCGGAGCCGGGGTCCCGCGGCGCGGACCGCTTCGACCCGGCACTGCTGCGCGAAGGCGACCGACGCAACGTGGTTGACGCCTACCGCTATTGGCGCCACGACGCGATCGTCGCCGACCTTGACCGGCGCCGGCACGCCTTCCAGGTGGCGATCGAGAACTGGCAGCACGACCTCAACATCGGCTCGGTGGTACGGACCGCCAACGCCTTCCTCGCCGCCGAGGTGCACATTGTGGGCCGCCGGCGATGGAACCGGCGCGGCGCGATGGTCACCGACCGCTACCAGCACCTGCGCCGCCACGACGACATCGACGGCCTGGCAGCTTGGGCCGCCGGTCTCGGGCTGCTGCTGGTGGGGGTGGACAACCAGCCCGGTTCGATGCCCCTCGAACAGGCCGTGCTTCCGTACGCCTGCGTGCTGGTGTTCGGGCAGGAGGGCCCCGGGCTCACGTCCGCCGCCCGGGCCGCGTGCGCGACGACGGTGTCGATCGCGCAGTTCGGGTCGACCCGCTCGATCAACGCCGGCGCGGCGGCGGCGATCGCGATGCATGCGTGGGTCCGCCAGCACGCGGACCTGTCCGCCGCCTGGCCGTCGTGACCTAGGGTCGCGATCATGCGGGCAGAGGGACGGGCAGAGGAGCGGGCCGGGGAGCAGGAACTGTGGGCCAAGGGTGACTACGCCCGGATCGCCCCGCGGATGCAGCCGATCGCCGACGCCGTAGTCGCGGCGCTCCAGCCGTGGCCCGGCGCCCGCGTGCTCGACGTCGCGGCCGGCAGCGGGAACGCGACGGTGGCGGCCGCTCGGGCGGGTGCAAGTGTCGTGGCGACCGACCTGGTGCCGGCGATGGTGGCGACCGGCAGGGCGCGCTGCGAGAGTCTCGGGCTGGCGGTGGAGTGGCGCGAGGCCGACGCCCTCGAGCTGCCGTTCCCGGACCTGAGTTTCGATGCCGTGATGTCCTCGCTCGGCGTGATGCTCGTGCCGCACCCGCACGTGGCGGCTGCCGAGCTGTTCCGGATGGTGCCGTCCGGTGGGCGGGTGGCGGTCGCCGCCTGGGCCCGGGATGGCTTCAACGACCACGTCAGCCAGGTCGTACGACCGTTCTGGCCGGAGCGCACTGACACGCCGACGCTGGCGAACTGGGGCGACGAGGTTACGGTCGCGGGGCTGCTGGCTCCGTGGGCGACAACGATCCGGCACGTCCACGGGTCGTACCGTGTCACGGCGATGAGCGTTGAGGCGTGGGTAGCGGAGGTCATCGCGGACGCCCCACCCCTCGCGGTGCTGCGCGAGACGCTGTCGGAACCGGACCGGGCCAAGCTGGCCGCGGCCGTCGACGACGTGGCGCGAAGGTTCGCCGCCGAGTACCCCGATGGGGTGACCGTCGAGCTCAGCTACCTCGTCACGACGGCGGAGAAGCGGTGACCGCCCGGCTGGTGGTGATCGGGGGAGACGCCGCCGGTATGTCCGCGGCCAGCACCGCCAAGCGCGGCGCCGGCGACGATCTCGAGGTCGTGGTGGTCGAGCGTGACGGCTGGACGTCCTACTCCGCCTGCGGCATCCCGTACTGGGTGGCGGGCGATGTCGACGGTCCGGACGGGCTGGTCGCGCGCACCCCAGAGGCGCACCGGGAGCGGGGGATCGACGTCCGCACCGGCACCACGGCGGCAGCGGTCGACGTCGCGGCTCGGACCGTGACCGTACGGCCCACGGGTGCGGCCGTCAGCGACGAGCTCGCCTACGACCACCTGGTGATTGCCACCGGCGCCGCGCCGATCCGGCCCGACCTTCCCGGCATAGACGCGGACGGCGTGCATGGCGTACAGACGCTGGACGACGGGTGCCGGCTGCTCGCGACCCTGGCCGACCACGAGCCACGACGGGCAGTAGTCGTCGGCGCCGGCTACATCGGCGTCGAGATGGCCGAGGCCTGCCTGCGGCGTGGGCTGCGCACGACGATCATCGACCAGGCCGAGGAGCCGATGACGCTCATCGACCCGGACCTCGGGGCGAAGGTCCGGGAGGCGATGATCGGGTTCGGCGTGGATGTGGTGACCGGCAGCAGCGTCGAGCGGGTCGAGACCGCGGGCGGGCGGGCCGCTGCCGTGGTTGCCGACGGCAAGACGTACGACGCCGATCTCGTGGTGCTCGGTCTCGGCGTCCGCCCGCAAAGCGAGCTGGCCCTGGCCGCGGGACTCCCGCTCGGCGGCAGTGGCGGCATCCGGGTCGAGCCCTCCACCGCCGTACCCGGGCACGAGGGCGTCTGGGCGGCCGGTGACTGCGTCGAGAGTTGGGACCGGGTCGCCGAATCCTTCGTGCACGTGCCGCTCGGCACCCACGCGAACAAGCAGGGACGGGTCGCCGGTCTCAACATCGCCGGTGGCCACGCTGTCTTCCGCGGCATCGTCGGGACTGCGGTTACCAAGGTCTGCGAGCTGGAGATCGCCCGCACGGGGCTGAGCAGCGCGCAGGCCGAGGCCGCGGGTCACGACGTGCGGAGCGCGACGGTCGACACCACCACGAAGACCGGATACTTCCCCGGCGCCGAGCCGATGACAGTACGGCTCACCGCCGAGCCGGGTGGGCGGCTGCTGGGTGCCCAGATCGTCGGCGGCGCAGGGTCTGCCCTCCGCATCGACACCTGCGCGACGGCACTGTGGGCCGGGATGAGCGTGCAGGACCTGGTCGACCTCGACCTGGCGTACGCACCGCCGTTCTCGTCCACCTGGGACCCCGTGCAGGTGGCCGCTCGGGCACTACTGTCGGAGCTGCACTGACGTCGACCTCCCGGAGCACCTGATGCCCATCGCCACCCCTGACGCGTACCGCCAGATGCTCGACGCGGCGAAGGAGAAGTCGTACGCCTACCCGGCGATCAACGTGACGTCGTCGCAGACCTTGCATGCGGCCCTGCGCGGCTTCGCGGAGGCCGAGAGCGACGGAATCGTGCAGGTGTCCACCGGGGGTGCGGAATTCCTGTCAGGCGCGACGGTCAAGGACATGGTGACCGGGTCGGTCGCGCTCGCGGCGTACGCGAGAGAGGTGGCCGAGAAGTACCCGGTCAACGTCGCGCTGCACACCGACCACTGCCCCGAGGACAAGCTCGACGGGTTCGTACGCCCGCTGCTCGAGCTGTCGCGCGAGCGGGTCGCGGGGGGCGGCGAGCCGCTGTTCCAGTCGCACATGTGGGACGGCTCGGCCACCGAGCTGGAGCAGAACCTGCAGATCGCCGAGGAGCTGTTGGAGCGCGCGGCCGCCGCGCATGTGGTGCTGGAGGTCGAAGTGGGAGTCGTCGGCGGTGAGGAGGACGGGATCGTCGGCGAGATGGACGAGAAGTTGTACTCCGCGCCGGGCGACGCGGTGCGCACCGCGGAGACGCTCGGACTCGGTGAGCGGGGCCGCTACCTGCTGGCACTGACCTTCGGCAACGTGCACGGGGTGTACAAGCCGGGCAACGTCAAGTTGCGGCCGGAGATCCTGGAGGAGGCGCAGCGGGTGGTGGCCGAAAAGTTCGACCTCGGTGAGGGGGCGAAGCCGTTCGACCTGGTGTTCCACGGCGGGTCGGGATCGT
>JALYQN010000420.1 GCA_030855835.1 Actinomycetota bacterium
AGCGTGGACACTACCGGCTACTCCCGGTCCTCCGCGGTCGCGGAGTCGCGCCGGCGGGCGAACAGCACAACGGCCAGCAGCGCCGCTCCCACACCGCCGACGACCACCGCACCGATCACGGCGCCGGACAGCCCGCCATCGTCGGTCGACGACGACCCGCCGGTTACCGGCTCGATGTTGAGGTAGTTGTCGACGCCGTACTGGATGAGCAGGACGCCGCCCTCCGGCTGCGGCACGAAGCCAGTGAATCGGTCGCTGCGGTAGGCCTCGATGATGCTGGTGTACGCGGTGACCATGTACGGCACGTCCTCGTACAGGATTTGCTGCATCCGCTGGACCATCTCGGCCCTTTTCGCGTCGTCGACCTCCGAGTGCTGCTGGGTGTACAGCCGGTCGTACTCCTCGTTGCAGTACCAGGAGTCCGACGACCCGCCGCGCGCGTCGCAGGTCATCACCTCGAGGATGGAGTCCGGGTCCGGCTCGACGTACCAGCCCCACTGGAACAGGTCGAACTCGCCGTCGAGGATGATGTTGGTGAGCTTGCCGCTCTCGGCCAGCAGGACCTCGGACTCGATGCCCACGTCGGCCAGCCATTCGGAGTAGAACTCCATCGTCTCCTTGGAGTACTCCGAGTCGCTGCGCGCGTGCAGGCGCAGGCTTATCGGCTCGCCGGTGTCCGGCATCGTACGGATCCCGTCGGTGCCGCGCTCGTACCCGGCGTCGTCGAGCATCTGGTTGGCGGTGTCCAGGTCGAACTCGTACTCGTCCTCGGGTGGCCAGAAGTACGTGTCATAGAACGGCGGGATGATCGAGACCCCGGGTTCGCCCGCGCCGTCGTAGACCTTGTCCACGATCTCGTCGTTGTCGACGGTGTAGGCAAGCGCGCGGCGGAACTCCGGGTCCAGCAGGGCGGGGTGACCGTCGCCGATAGGCTCGTCGGTGTCGGTGTCGGTGTCCACGGCCCCGGTGTTGAACGCGATCTCCTCGAAGCCCGGCGACACCCCATTGTTCGTCGTGATGGCGTCCTCGTCTGCCAGCGCCTCCGCCGAGCTGACCTGGATGTCCTCCACGAAGTCGATCTCGCCGGTGATCAGCGCCTGGATCATGAGGTCCTCGGTGTTGAAGACGCGGAAGACGACTTCGTCGATGTTCGGTGCACCCTGCCAGTAGTCCTCGTTGGCCTCCAACCGGTAGATCGACGTTCCAGCCTTGCCCTCGACTACCTTGAACGGGCCGGAGCCGACGACGTCCGGTGGCTCGTTGGAGAAGCTCTTGACCTCCTCCTCACTGATCTTGGACCAGATGTGCTCGGGGACGATGGGGATCGGCAGCAGCGGGAGCACCGCGTTGGGTTCGGACAGCTCGAGAACGACGGTGGTGTCGTCCGGCGCGGTCACCGTCTCCACGGAGCCGAGGTAGCTGCCGTAGGTCACCGCCTCCGGCCCGCCGTCCAGGATGCGCTCGTACGTGTAGGCGATGTCGGAGGCGGTCAGCGGTTCCCCGTCCCAGAAGGTGACCCCCTCCCGGATGGTGAAGGTCCAGGTGAGGCCGTCGGACGTGCTCTCCCATGACTCCGCCAGCCCGGTCGGCACCGGCGCGATATCGGATGGACGGTAGCCGATCATGTAGTCGTACGTCAGCGACCAGAGCTCGTACGACTCGGCCTCGAAGCCGGTGAACGGGTTGAGGGAATCGGCTTCGTTCAGCCAGCCGACGGTGAACGTCACGGGCTCTTCCTCGGTGCTGGCGGTTGCCGTGGCGGACGAGCCGAGCAGAGTGGCGGCGAGCGCAACAGCGACGGCACCGACTGCGGCGGTAGCGTCACGAAGGTGACGACCCGCCAGCAGCCGGAACCCTCCGAACCGCTGGCGGTCTCCGCCCCTCCCGTCGCGCGTCGAGAGCCCGTCGTCCGCGAGATGCACGGCGTCACTCGGGTCGACGACTACGCCTGGCTGCGGGACACGTCGGCGGCGGAGGTGCTCGACCACCTTACGGCTGAACGGGCCTGGTACGACGCGGCCACGGCTCATCTGCACTCCCAGGTCGAGACGCTCGTCACCGAGATGACGTCGCGGGTACCGCCGACTGACCGGTCGGTCAGCTGGCAGCGCGTGCGATGTTCCTACTACACGTCCACCCCTGCCGGTAGTGAGTACGCCCAACTGTTGCGGGTTTGTCATCAGCCTGAGGGCACCAACACGACGGATTTCGTTGTCACCGGACCGCCGAGTGGCGGAACCGGCGGCGAGCCGGAACGGCTGCTCGACCCCGCCGAGCTTGCCACCGGCGCGGGCGGGGACGGCAACTATGTCGACGTCGACCTGCAGGAGGTGAGCCCGGACGAGCGCTTCCTGGCGTACTCGGTGGACACCGTCGGCGACGAGGTCTACCGGCTGCGTTTCCGGGACCTGCTGCGCGGCGAGGACCTGCACGAACAGGTGCCGCGGGTGAATTTCACCGGCGCGTGGGGCGCCGACTCACGCACCTTCTTCTACACCGTGCACGACGAGTCGTACCGGCCGTACCAGGTCTGGCGGCACACCCTCGGCACACCGGTCGCCGACGACGTCTGCTGCTTCGAGGAGAGCGACGAGCGGTTCACCGTCGGGGTGCGGCTGACCCGCAGTGGTGACGTCATCGCCGTCACTTCGCAGAGTCGCGACACCAGCGAAGTCTGGTTGGTCGACGCGCACGCGCCGACCTCGCCAGCTCGCTGCGTCGAACCGCGTCGGAGCGGGGTGGAGTACGACGTCGAGCACGCGCGTCTCGACGGAACAGACGTGCTGCTCGTGCTCACCGACGACGGCGCTCGCGAGTTCAGGCTGCTGCGTGCACCCCTCGACCACCCAGGACGTGAGCAGTGGGTAGAGCTGGTCGCCGAGCACCGGCAGGAGCGGCTGCACGCGGTAGACGCGTTTGCCGACCACCTGGTGCTGTCGCTGCGGCGTGAGGGCTCGCCGCGGCTACGCGTGCTGCCGCTCGGCGGCGGCCAACCGTACGACCTCGAGCCCGCGCTGCCGGCCGGAAGCATCGACCTGGCTCGCAACGAGCTGTGGCAGGCCACGTCGGTCACCGTCGTCGAGCAGTCTTACACCCAGCCGCCGGCGTGGTGGGACGTCGACCTGGCCACCGGCGAGCGCACGCTGCGCCAACGGCAGGACGCGCCCGGCCACGACCCGAACGCCTACGTCACCGAGCGTCTGTTGGTCGCGCACCCCGACGGCGTCGAGGTGCCGGTCACGTTGACGCGGCACGCCGCCACCCCGCTCGACGGCAGCGCCCCGGCGCTGCTGTGGGGATACGGCGCGTACGAGTCGTGCGACGACCCGGAGTTCGACCCGGCCCTGCCGAGCCTGCTCGATCGCGGGGTGGTCCATGTGCACACCCATGTCCGTGGTGGCGGGGAGGCCGGGCGGGGGTGGTGGCTGGACGGGCGACTGCAGACTAAACAGCACACCTTCGACGACCACCTGCTCGTCGCGGACCACCTGGCGGAAGCCGGACTCGTCGACCCCGTTCGCATCGCCACCCGCGGGCTGTCGGCCGGCGGCCTGCTGCAGGGTGCGGTTTTCAGCCAGCGACCGGATCGGTGGCGGGCGGTGGTGGCGGAGGTGCCGTTCGTCGACGTCGTCACGTCGATGCTGGATTCCTCTGTCCCGCTGACGGCCAACGAGTGGGGGGAGTGGGGTGACCCGCGACGGTCGGAGGACTTCGCCTGGATGCTGGCGTACTCGCCGTATGACAACGTCCCTGCGGCGGGTGGTCGGCCCGACCTGCTGGTTACCGGAGCGCTGCACGACCCGCGGGTGATGGTGTGGGAACCGGCGAAGTGGGTGGCCGCACTGCGAGCGAGCGACCCGGAGTGGTCACCGCGCTGCCTGTTCCGGTGTCAGCTCGGCGCCGGGGCGCACACCGGGCCGTCCGGGCGGTTCGCGCACCTGCGTTACGAGGCCGAGGTGTACGCCTGGGTCCTCGACCGGCTGGCCGCCTGAGCAGTCGCGGCGCCCGGGCGCACGGCAGTCGAGACTTCGGGGTCACTGACGCCTCGGTGTTTCGAGATCAGTCGGGGCGGACGTCGAGACATCGAAAAGCGGGCCCGGTGCACCCCCCC
>JALYQN010000461.1 GCA_030855835.1 Actinomycetota bacterium
GAGCAGCTCGGTCCCCTCCCCCAGGGTGCCGGCGTCGCACAGGCGGTCGTGCGCCAGCTGGGAAAGCCCGCGGCGCCAGGGGTCGAGGACGACGCGACGCAGCCCGCTGGCGCCCAGTCGCCCCGCCAGGACATCGTCGAGAGGTTGCGGCAGCGCCGGGGCCGCTCTGCCCCTCACGCGGGTGTCCACGTCATCGCTCGCTGACCAGCTGCTTGGCGGCGACCACCCGCTCGTCTACCGCCACTGGTACGGCGTTCGCCGCAGGGCCGGGAGCATGGTCAGCGATCTCGTCCGGCGCCTCGTCCCCCTCCGCCAGCAGGTGCCTGGCCGCCCGTCGGCGTCCTCCCAGATCGGGGGCCGCCGACATCGGCGTCACCGGGGAGTCCAGCGCCTCGACCATCGCCGACGCCAGCGACTCCGGCGACAGCTGCTCCGGCGGCAGCTGGCGGACCCAACCGCGCTCGGCGAACCGGCTGGCCCGCATCTGCTGCTCCGCGCTCGGACCGGCGCGGGGAACGAGCAAGGCGCGGTCGGCCAGGCTGAGCGCCTCCGCGGTCGTGTTGTAACCAGCCATGGCGACCACCAGGTCCGCGGCGCGAAGGTGGGTGAGCGGGTCGCGGACAGCCGAGATCACGCGGATCGGCAGGCCGCGGACCCGCCGCTGCAGCTCGGCCCGCTGCGCTGCGGGCAGGAACGGCCCGGTCACCAGCGCAACGACGACTCGACGGTTCGACACCAGCGCCGGTACCGCTCGTACCAGCGTGTCGAACAGCATGTAGGCGTCGACGCCGCCGCCGGCCATGGCGACGACGAGCTCGGCGTCGCGTGCCTCCCGCAGGTACCGGCGGCGCACCGGGGCGATCGGTGACGTTGTCGGCGGCGAGCACACGTACCCGCAGTAGGTGAGCCGCCGGCTGAGCCGCGCCGGCCACCCGTACTGCGTCGCCACGTCGAAGACGTCTCGGGAGCCGTAGACGAGCACGTCGTGGAAGTGGCGCTCGACGGCTTCGAGCGCTCCCTCCAACTGCCAACGCCGCCGCACGGTCGCGGGGGCGTCCAGGATGTCTCGGAGTCCGAGAACCGTCCGGACCGGGAACGGCTCGAGCGCCTCCAGGGTCGGCACCAGCTCACCCATGGCTCCATGCGGCATGTGGTCGACCAGCAGCACATCGGGCTCGAAGCTCAATGCCGTCGCCCGGATGGTCTCTCGCCGCATGGCCAACACGTCGGAGAACGGGGACGACAGTGACACCGGGGACCAGTTGCCCGGCCCCGCCTTGCGTATGGAGGGCAGCTTCAGGTAGTCGTGGCCGGGAGTGGCGGCGAAGAACTGGCCGATGGGCGAGTCGGAGATGGTCAGCACGCTGGCGTCCGGGCGTGCCGCCAGGAAGGCCGAGGCAAGCAGGGTGGTCCGGCGCAGATGACCCAGCCCGAGTCCGTCCTGGGAGTAGATCAGCAGTCGCTCTTCGGTCAGCCGGGTGGGCACAGCTAGCCACCAGTGGCCGGGATGAGTGTTGTGTCGTGGGTCCCCCCGAGCTCGGGTTCCCGGATCTCGCCGGTTCCGCGCGCCGATCGCTCGTCGCGCAGCCCGCGGTGCCAGGCGATCTGTCGGGTCAGGCCGGTCCGCAGGTCCGTGGTCGGTGCCCAACCGAGGTGCTGAGCGGCCGCGGCGATCCGGCCCTGAGTCCGTGGCACGTCACCGGGGCGCTCGGCCTGTTGCTGCAGCGGGGTCGTGTCGACCCCGACCAGCTCTCCGACCAGGGTGATGAGCGCCCTCACCTCGACGGGCCGGCCGCTGGCGATGTCCAGCACCGCCCCCGGTGGCAGGTCGGCAAGCAGCGCCTTGACGGTCGCCTCGACGATGTCGCCGACGTAGGTGAAGTCCCGGACCTGGCCCCCGTCGCCGAAGAGCGTGAGCGGCCGGCGGTCGAGCAGCGCCTCGATGAAGCGGTGGGCAGCCATGTCCGGTCGCTGCCGCGGACCGTACACGGAGAAGTAGCGCAGGGAGACGGTCTGGAGACCGTGACTGTGGGCATGGGCACCGACGAGGGTTTCGGCCGCAAGCTTGCTGACCCCGTACGGGCTGGCCGGTCGCGGCTCGCCGCGCTGTCCCAGTGCGTCGGCCCTTCCATCGGCAGCGGCCTGCACGCCGTACACCGACGAGCTGGACGCATAGACGAAGCATTGGATGCCTCGCGTGCTGGCGGCTTCGAGGAGCCGGTGCGTGGCGAGCACGTTGCGTTCGAGGTAGCGCTCGAAGCCCGGCCCCCAGGACGTCGACACGCCGGGCTCCCCGGCGAGGTGCGCGATGGCGTCGACGTCGTCGAGCAGGTCTGCCAGGCCGGGAGCGAGCAGGTCGACGTCGTGCAGCTCGAATGCCTGCCCGTCGAGCAACGACTGGATGTTGGCGTGCTTACGCGCTGGCTGGTAAAAGGACGTGAAGGCGTCGAGGCCGCGCACATTGAATCCCTGCTCCAACAGGGACTCACAAAGGTGACTGCCGATGAAGCCCGCGGCCCCGGTCACAAGAATCCGTGTCAACGAAAACTCCCAATCAGACGTGTACCTCCGATCGGCCGCGTCGGACCGGCTCGCAAGCCACGCTGTCGAGATGGACGAGGGGTGAACTTTAGTCGATCATCTCCTTGCCAGGATGAGAAATGTCGCCCTTTCCCTCCAGTCCTAGTCCGAGTCGCCCAGGACCAACATGACCCGTTGGGGTCATCCCTGACTGGCCCGATCAACCTGCGGGGCCATTCGTCGACGCTTTTCGAACGCTGGGTAGCCAACGCGATACGCAATGAAAATCTGCCCCTACACTCCGCATTCGGCCTAGCACGAAGTGACGTAGATTGCTAACGCGGCAACATTGCTGTGGACAGCACCGGGGAAGGTCCCTAGGCTGCCGCGACGCGGTGCCCGCAGCAGTGCCGGCAGCGCACGCTATCCGCCCTCCCGACTGGCCACTGCGTCGGCAGCCTTGCCGCCGGCGACCTTGAGAGGGCACGTCATGACGTTACGAGCAACGGTGATCGGCACCGGCTACCTGGGCGCGACGCACGCTGCCTGCCTGGCCGAGTCCGGATGCGAAGTCATGGGGGTCGACACCAACCCAGAGACCGTCGCGGCGCTGGCCGGGGGCTCGGTTCCGTTCTACGAGCCCCACCTGCCCGATCTGGTCGGGCGGCACGTGTCCACAGGTCGGCTCCGGTTCACCACGTCGTTCGTCGAAGCGGCCGACCACGGCGACGTGCACTTCGTGTGCGTCGGGACTCCCCAGTCCCGTGACGGCCTCGGCGCCGATCTCGATCAGATCGAGAGCGCCGTCGACGCGCTTGCCCCGCACCTGCGCCGCCAGTGCGTCGTGGTCGGCAAGTCCACGGTGCCAGTTGGGACGGCCGAGTCACTCTCCGGCCGGTTGGCGGCGGCCGCCCCAGCCGGTGGCGATGTCGACCTGGCCTGGAACCCGGAGTTCCTCCGCGAGGGGCACGCGGTGGCCGACTCGCTGCAACCGGACCGGATCGTGATCGGCGTACGGTCGGAGATCGCGGAGAAGGTGTTGCGCGACGTCTACGCACCGCAGCTGGACAACGGGGTCCCGCTCGTGGTCACCGACGTTGCGACCGCAGAGCTGGTCAAGGTGGCCGCCAACGCGTTCCTCGCCACCAAGATCTCGTTCATGAACGCCATGGCTGAGCTGTGTGAGCAGTCCGGGGCCGACGTCATCGCTCTCGCTGACGCCATCGGACGCGACGAGCGCATCGGTGGGCGCTATCTCAACGCGGGCCTGGGTTTCGGCGGCGGCTGCCTACCCAAGGACATCCGGGCGCTAATGGCCAGCGCGGGTGAGCTCGGCGTGACGCAGGCCGTGACGTTCCTGCGTGAAGTGGATGCGATCAATATGCGCCGACGGACACGGATGGTGAACCTGGCGCAGACCGCCTGTGAGAGCAGCGTGCTCGGCAAGCGCATCGGCGTCCTCGGGGCGGCGTTCAAACCTGACTCCGACGACGTCCGCGACTCCCCCGCCCTGAACGTGGCCGCCCAGCTGCATCTGCAAGGCGCAACGGTGACCGTGTACGACCCGGCGGCACGAGCGAAAGCACAGCAGCTGTTCCCCACCCTCCAGTACGCCACCTCGGTCGACGAGGCGGCGTACCGGGCGAACGTCCTGCTGCACCTGACCGAGTGGGAGGAGTTCCGTGAAATGGATCCGCACCGCCTCGACGACGTTGTGAGCGACCGGCGCATCATCGACGGGCGCAACGCCCTCGACGCGCAGCGCTGGCGCCAGGCCGGCTGGACCTACCGCGCACTAGGGAGACCCTGATGGGCAAGGTGCGTGTGGCTGTTGTGGGCGTCGGTAACTGTGCGACGTCGTTGGTGCAGGGCGTGGAGTATTACCGGGATGCCGATCCGGGTGGTGTGGTTCCGGGGTTGATGCATGTGCGGGTGGGGGACTACCACGTCGGGGATATCGAGTTCGTGGCCGCCTTCGATGTGGACGCGAAGAAGGTCGGCTTCGACCTGGCCGAGGCGACCCGGGCCAGCGAGAACAACACGATCAGCATCTGTGAGGTGCCGCCGACCGGGGTGGCGGTGCAGCGCGGGCCCACCCTGGACGGTCTGGGCCGCTACTACCGGGACACGATCGAGGAGTCCGACGCCGACCCGGCCGACGTGGTGTCGGTGCTGCGCGACACCGGCGCCGACGTGTTGGTGTCGTACCTGCCGGTGGGCAGCCAGGACGCCGCGGTGTTCTACGCCCAGTGCGCCCTGGACGCCGGGGTCGCGGTGGTCAACGCGCTGCCGGTGTTCATCTGCTCGGACCCGGTGTGGGCGGCCCGGTTCACCGCCGCCGGGGTGCCGATCATCGGCGACGACATCAAGAGCCAGGTCGGGGCCACCATCACCCACCGGGTGCTGGCCAAGCTGTTCGAGGACCGCGGGGTCACCCTGGAACGCACCTTCCAGCTCAACGTCGGCGGCAACATGGACTTCAAGAACATGCTCGAACGCGACCGGTTGGAGTCGAAGAAGGTGTCCAAGACCCAGGCGGTCACCTCCAACCTCGACCACGACCTGGGCGCCCGCAACGTCCACATCGGGCCCTCTGACCACATCCCGTGGCTGGACGACCGCAAGTGGGCCTACGTCCGCCTCGAGGGCCGGGC
>JALYQN010000462.1 GCA_030855835.1 Actinomycetota bacterium
GGTGAGCGCGGGGCGGTCGACGCCGGTTGCCTGCCGAGCCTGCTGCCGGGTGGGCGGCCCGTTGCCGACGCCCCGGCCCGCGCCGACGTGGCGGCGGCCTGGGGTGTCGACTCGCTGCCGGCCACCGCCGGGCGTGACACGACGAAGATCCTGGAGGCCGCGACCAACGGCCGGTTGGTCGCCCTCGTCGTCGGCGGCGTCGACCCGGTCGACCTGCCGGACCCGGCCGCCGCCCGCACCGCGATGGAGGCGGTGGGCTTCCTGGTCAGCCTGGAAGTCCGGGCCAGCGAGGTCAGCCGGCGCGCCGACGTGGTGCTCCCGGTGGCCCCGGTGGCCGAGAAGCCGGGCACTTTCGTCGACTGGGAGGGCCGCGAGCGCCCATTCGCCAACGTGCTGGCCGGCGGGTCGGCACTGCCGGATGCCCGCATCCTCGCCGGCATCGCGGAGGAGATGGGGCCTGGCCTCGGTTTCCGCGGCGTCGAGCAGGCCCGCGCAGAGCTGCGTGAGCTGGGTGACTGGGACGGCGCCCGGGTCTCGGTGCCCACCCTCGCCAGCGATGGCAACGCCGGATCCGAGCCGACCACCGTCGCCAGTCAGGCGCCTGCCGCCGGCGCGCACCACATCCTGGACAGCTGGAAGCAGTTGGTCGACGACGGGCGGATGCTGGACGGGGAGCCGTACCTGCGCGCGACCGGCCGCGGCGCGGTGGCCCGCCTTGGTGCCGCTACGCTGCAGCGGCTCGGAGTCACGGCCGGCGGGTCCGTGACGGTGCGCACCGACGCCGGCGCGGTGACGCTGCCGGTCGAGGAGGCCGACCTGCCCGACGGTGTGGTCTGGATCCCGCAGCACTCCGGAGGGGTGGCGCTGCGCAGCGCGCTCGGCGTCGACCCCGGCCAGGTGGTGCAGGTGCGGACAGACGGCGCCCAGGGAGGAGGCAGATGAGCGAGGACCTCAGCGCCTTCGGGGTGGATCCGTGGTGGCTGATCATCGCGAAGACCGTCCTGGTCTTCGTGCTGCTCGTGGTCATGACGCTGTTCACGATCTGGGCCGAGCGCAAGGTTGTCGCCCGCATGCAGCACCGCATCGGCCCCAAGTACCACGGCCCGTTCGGCCTGCTCCAGTCGCTTGCCGACGGCATCAAGCTCGCGCTCAAGGAGGACGTCGTCCCCACCGGGGCGGACAAGGTGGTCTTCTTCATCGCCCCCGTCATCTCCGCGACCGCGGCGTTCGCGGCGTTTGCGGTCATCCCGCTCGGCCCGGTGGTCGGCATCCCGTTCACCGACGTCCAGACGCCGCTGCAGCTCGCGGACCTGCCGGTCGCGGTGCTGTACATCCTCGCGGTGGGAGCCGTGGGCGTTTATGGCATCGTGCTCGCCGGGTGGTCGTCGGGGTCGACGTACGCTCTGCTGGGAGGCCTGCGCAGCTCGGCCCAGGTGATCTCGTACGAGGTGGCGATGGGGCTCGCCCTGGTCGCGGTGTTCATCTACTCGGGGACCATGTCGACCTCCGGGATCGTGGCCGCGCAGGACGACGTGTGGTTCGCGTTCATCCTGGCCCCGAGCTTCGTCATCTACCTGGTGTCGATGGTTGGCGAGACCAACCGGGCGCCGTTCGACCTTGCCGAGGCGGAGGGCGAGCTGGTCGGCGGTTTCCACACCGAGTACTCCTCGCTGAAGTTCGCCCTGTTCTTCCTGGCCGAGTACATCAACATGGTGACGGTGTCGGCGCTGGCGACCACCCTGTTCCTCGGCGGGTGGGCCGCCCCGTGGCCGCTGTCGCTGTGGGAGGGCGCGAACCAGGACTACTGGCCGATGCTGTGGTTCCTCGGCAAGGTCGCAGGCTTCCTGCTCGTCTTCATCTGGCTGCGAGGCACGCTGCCCCGCATGCGCTACGACCAGTTCATGAAGTTGGGGTGGAAGGTGCTCATCCCGGCCGCGCTGGTCTGGATCGTGGCGGTCTCCTTCGTTCGCGTCATCCGGCTCACCGAGGACATCGACCAGCGCTGGATCTATATCGGCGGCGGCGTCCTGGCCGCTCTGCTCGCCTTGTCCGCGTTCCTGCCGGAGCGGGCCAGCGACGAGGTGGAGCCCGAGACGCCGGCGTTCGACCCGTACGCCGGGGGCTACCCGGTGCCGCCGATGCCGGGGCAGACGTCGCCTGGTCAAACCGCGATCGTCACCGAGCATCCAACTGAGCGGGAGGACGCGCGTGCCTAGTCTCAGGGAGCAGCTGTGGGACCCGGTCGCTGGCTTCGGGGTGACGTTCCGGACCATGTTCCGGCGGGTGGTGACCGAGCACTACCCGTACGAGAAGAAGCCCACCGCTCCCCGCTTCCACGGTAGGCACCAGCTCAACCGCTGGCCTGACGGGCTGGAGAAGTGCATCGGCTGCGAGCTGTGCGCCTGGGCCTGCCCGGCGGACGCCATCTACGTCGAAGGGTCGGACAACACTGACGACGGCAGGTACTCGCCGGGGGAGCGGTACGGCAGCGTCTATCAGATCAACTACCTGCGGTGCATCCTCTGCGGGCTGTGCATCGAGGCGTGCCCGACCCGCGCACTGACCATGACCAACGAGTACGAGCTGGCCGACGACAACCGGGAGGACTTGATCTACGAGAAGTCCGACCTGCTCGCTCCGCTGCTGCCCGGGATGGAGCAGCCGCCGCACCCGATGCGGCTGGGTGAGAACGAGAAGGCCTACTACCGCGGCGCAGGGCAGGGGCGCGGCGGGTCCGACCCGACAACCGCCGGCACCCCCCGGTTCGGCACGGCTGGGGGCGGGACGTGATCGTGTTCTGGCTGCTGGCCCCGCCGATGGTGCTGGCCGCACTCGGCATGGTGCTCGTCCGCAAAGCGGTGCACTCCGCGCTGCTGCTGGCCGTGGTGATGATCTGCCTGGCCGTGCTTTACGCCGCGCTTGACGCACCGTTCCTGTTCGTCGTCCAGATCATCGTCTACACCGGCGCGATCTTGATGCTGTTCCTGTTCGTGCTGATGCTGGTCGGGGTCGACTCGTCCGACTCCGTGGTCGAGACGATCAAGCGACAGCGGCTGGCAGCCGCTGTGCTGGGGTTGGCTTTCGGTGCGCTGCTCGCGCTCGTGGTGGCCCAGGCGGTGACCGCCAGCGTGGTCGGACTCGACGAGGCCAACGCCGGCGGCAACGTCCCGGGCCTGGCCCAGCTGCTGTTCGGCCGCTACATCCTGGCCTTCGAGCTGACCAGCGCGCTGCTGATCACCGCGGCGTTAGGGGCGATGGTCCTCGCCCACCGGGAGCTGCTGGTGCCCAAGCCCACGCAGCGGGACCGCGCCAGGGCCCGGATGCGTGACTACCGCGAGCACGGCAGGCACCCCGGCCCGCTGGCCACGCCCGGTGTCTACGCCCGCCACAACGCGGTGGACACTCCAGCGCTGCTGCCCGATGGCACCACCTCGGAGCTGTCGGTCTCCCGGTCGTTGCGAGCCCGGGGCAACGTCCGCCAGGCGGGGCCCGACGATGTCGACCGGACCAGTAGCGCGCTCGACCCGCCGGCACCCGCCTCCGACCTCACCGACCGGGGAGCGGGTCGGTGAACCCGGACGCCTACATCACGCTGTCGGCCCTGCTGTTCAGTATCGGCGCCGTCGGTGTGCTGGTGCGACGCAACGCAATCGTGGTGTTCATGTGCGTCGAGCTGATGTTGAACGCGTGCAACCTCGCCCTGGTCACCTTCGCCAAGCAGACCGGTGACCTGTCCGGACAGGTGGCCGCCTTCTTCGTCATGGTGGTCGCCGCCGCAGAGGTGGTCGTGGGCCTGGCGATCATCGTGTCGATCTTCCGTACCCGCCGGTCGGCCTCGGTCGACGACGCCAGCCTGCTGAAGTACTGAGGAGAACGCCAGTGAGCCCCTTCGCCGCCGCCGAGGAGGCCGGAGTCCCGGTCGTCCCGGTCGAGGCCGGCGGGGTGTTCTCGCTGTTGTGGCTGGTGGTCGCGCTGCCCGCGCTGGGGACCGCGGTCCTGCTGCTCGGCGGTCGGCGCACCGACCGCTGGGGGCACCTGCTCGGCACCGCCATGCCCGCGGCCTCCTTCGTCGTCGGGTTGGTCGCCTTCTTCTCCCTTCTCGGTCGTGGCGAAGAGGAGCGCCAGGTGCAGCAGACGCTGTGGACCTGGCTCGACGTCGGCGACTACACGGTCTCCTTCGGGTTGGTATTCGACCAGCTGTCGGCCCTGTTCGTGCTGCTGATCACTGGCGTCGGCACGCTGATCCACGTGTACTCGATCGGCTACATGGCCCACGACGAGCACCGCCGCAAGTTCTTCGGCCAGCTGAACCTGTTCGTCACCGCAATGTTGGTCCTCGTCCTGGCCGACGACTATCTGGCCGTCTTCGTCGGCTGGGAGGGCGTCGGCCTGGCGTCGTACCTGCTGATCGGGTTCTGGGCCCACAAGGACTCGGCGGCCACCGCGGCCAAGAAGGCCTTCGTGGTCAACCGGGTCGGCGACATCGGCATGTCGCTGGCGGTGATGCTCATGTTCGCCACCTTCGGCACGTCGAGCTTCGTCGGCGTCTCGGAGGGGATGCCGGAGGCGTCCGACGGCGTCGCGACCGCGCTCGGGCTGCTGCTGCTGCTCGCCGCCTGCGGCAAGTCGGCGCAGGTGCCGCTGCAATCGTGGCTGCTGGACGCCATGGAGGGCCCGACGCCGGTGTCGGCCCTGATCCACGCCGCCACGATGGTCACGGCCGGCGTGTACCTGATCGTCCGGTCCAACTTCGTGTACGCCGAGTCGGCGGTCGCCGAGACCGGGGTGATGATCGTCGGCCTGGTGACGCTGCTGTTCGGTGCGATCATCGGGTGCGCCAAGGACGACATCAAGAAGGCACTCGCGGGGTCCACGATGAGCCAGATCGGCTACATGACGCTGGCCGCGGGCATCGGGCCCGCCGGGTACGCGTTCGCGATCTTCCACCTGCTGACCCACGGGTTCTTCAAGGCCAACATGTTCCTCGGCGCCGGGTCGGTCATGCACGCGACCAACGACGACGTCGAGATGCGCCACTACGGCGCCCTGCGCACGGCGCTGCCGATCACGTTCGTGACGTTCGCCCTCGGCTACCTCGCGATAATCGGCTTCCCCGGGTTCTCCGGCTTCTTCTCCAAGGACAAGATCATCGAGGCTGCGTTCAGCGAGGGTTGGGTCTACGGCACGGGAGCGCTGCTGGGGGCGGGGATCACCGCCTTCTACATGACCCGGGTGATGTTGATGACGTTCGTCGGCGCCAAGCGGTGGCGACCAGGTGTGCACCCGCACGAGTCGCCGGCGGTGATGACCATCCCGCTGATAGTGCTCGGTGCGGGGTCGTTGGTCGGTGGCGTGCTGCTGCTCGCCGACTGGATCGTCGGCTGGCTCGAGCCGGTCACCGGCCCTGAGGGCGAGCACGAGCTGTTCGTCTCCCCGCTGGTGCTGACGATGATCGTGATGGTCGTGGTCGGGGTCGGAGTCATCACCGCGTGGCTGCTCTTCGGGCGCCGGACGATCACGGACACCGCCCCGCAGCGCGTGTCCTTCGTGACCCGCGCGGCGCGGGCCGACCTGTACGGCGACGCGTTCAACGAGGCCGTCTTCATGCGGCCGGGCCAGTACCTCACCCGGATCCTGGTGTACGTGGACACCGCCGTCATCGACGGTGCGGTCAACGGGCTGGCAGCTCTTGTCGGTGGCAGCTCGAGTCAGGCCCGGCGGGTCCAGACCGGCTTCGTCCGCTCGTACGCGCTGACCATGCTCGGCGGAGCCCTGGTCGCGGTGGTGGCCACGCTGGCGGTGACGCTGTCGTGACGGAGTTCCCTTGGCTGAGCGTGCTCGCGGGGCTGCCGCTGCTGGGTGCAGTGGTGCTCGGCTGCCTTCCTCGTCGCACCGCCCGGCTCGCGCCGGCGATGGCGCTCGGCGTCTCGGTGGCGACCCTCGGTGTCGGCATCGTGGTGGCGCTGCTCTTCGATCCCGACGCCGCCGGCTTCCAGCTGAGCGAGCAGTACGAGTGGATCCCGGCGCTGGGCGCGTCGTACGCGGTGGGCGTCGATGGGATCGGCCTGACGCTGGTGCTGCTCACTGTGGTGCTGAGCCCGGTGGTCATCCTGGCGTCATGGAGAGACGGTGCGGGCGGTCGCTGGAGCGCGAACGCGTTCTTCGCCTGGATGCTCGGCCTCGAGGGCCTGGCGATCGGCGTGTTCGCAGCCACCGACGTGCTGCTGTTCTACGTCTTCTTCGAGGCCACTCTGATCCCGATCTACTTCCTGATCGGCGGCTACGGCGGTGCGTACGGTGGGGCGGTCGAAAGGGCCCGGGAGGGCACCCAGCGCTCGTACGCCGCAGTGAAGTTCCTGCTGTACTCACTGGTCGGCGGTCTGCTGATGCTCGCGTCGGTGGTCGGGCTGTACGTCGTGTCCGCCGACGAGGCCGCGCCCGGCGAGGGGCCGAGCTACCTGTTCACCGACCTGGTCCAGCTGCCGATGGACGAGACCGTCGGCCGGCTGCTGTTCCTCGGTTTCTTCATTGCCTTCGCCGTAAAGGCCCCGATGTTCCCCTTCCACACCTGGCTGCCCGACGCCGCGGCGTCGGCGACTCCCGGGACGTCGGTGCTGCTGGTGAGCATCTTGGACAAGATCGGCACCTTCGGGATGATCCGCTTCTGCCTGGGGCTGTTTCCCGAGGCTTCGCAGTGGGCTTCGCCGGTGGTCATCGTGCTCGCCGTCGTCAGCATCCTGTACGGCGCACTGGTCGCCATCGGGCAGAGCGACATCCGCCGGCTGGTGGCGTACACGTCGGTCTCGCACTTCGGCTTCATCGTGCTGGGGGTCTTCGTGTTCACCGCACAAGGCGGCTCGGGGGCGACCCTGTAC
>JALYQN010000496.1 GCA_030855835.1 Actinomycetota bacterium
GGTCGGGGCCGCCGGTCGCGGAGTCGTCGTCGGCCGCGTCGTAGAGGGCCTGCACGATGGCGGTCACGCAGTCCCGCTCGGCCAGCCCGTCGCGGTACAGCTTCTTCAGCGACCCGCGGGCGAACAACGCACCGGAGCCGACCGCGTGGAAGGCGGTCTCCTCATACCTGCCGCCGGTGACGTCGTAGGAGAAGATCCGGCCGCTGCCCGCGTGCAGGTCGTAGCCGCCGAACAGCGGCACCACGGCCAGACCCTGCATGGCCATGCCGAGGTTGGCGCGGATGAGCCCGGCCAGCCGGTTGGCCTTGCCGTCGAGGGATAGCGGCGTGCCCTCGATCTTCTCGTAGTGCTCCAGCTCGGTCTGGAACAGGCGGACCAGCTCGACCGCTAGCCCGGCACTGCCGGCGATCCCTACGCAGGAGTACTCGTCGGCGGGGAAGACCTTCTGGATGTCGCGCTGGGCGATGATGTTGCCCATCGTCGCCCGGCGGTCGCCCGCCATCATCACGCCGCCGTCGAACGTCGCCGCCACGATCGTGGTTCCGTGCGGAACGTCGAGCCCGGTCGAGGCGGCGGTCGCGGCGGCCCGCCCGCCCGGCAGCAGTGCCGGGGCCTGACCCGCGACGAGGTCGGCGAACGACGCCGAGCCTGGGGCAAGGTAGGAGCCCGGCAGCTGTGCCGCGCGGCCGGCTGACGGGTCGGTCACTGTCCGCCCTTCTGGACGAAGGAGCGGACGAAGTCCTCGGCGTTCTCCTCGAGGACCTCGTCGATCTCGTCGAGGATCGCGTCGACGTCCTCATCGAGGCGCTCCTTGCGCTCGGTGACGTCGTCTGTGCGGTCGGTCTCCGGGGCCGCTTCGGTCTCGCCACCCCGCTTGGTGCTGCGGTGCTGCTTCCCGCCCTCGCGCGCCATCGTGGTCTCCTCTCGCCCGTCCCTGCCGACCCTAGCCGTCGCTGGTCAGCGGCTGGTCAGAGCCGCGAACAGCTGCTCGGCCCGCGGGCAGCGGTCCAGCAGGTCGCCGACATGCTCGCGGGTGCCGCGCAGTGGCTCCATGGTCGGGATGCGTTGCAGCGACTCGTGCCCCGGCAGGTCGAAGATCACCGAGTCCCAGGACGCCGCGGCCACCTGGTCGGGGTACTGCGCCAGACACCGGCCGCGGAAGTATGCACGGGTGTCGATGGGCGGGTCGGACACCGCGGCCGCCACGTCGGCGTCGTTGACCAGCCGCTGCATCTTCCCCAGCCGCACCAGGCGGTGGTACAGCCCTTTGTCCAAGCGCACGTCGGCGTACTGCAGGTCGACCAGCTGAAGCTTCGGGTGGTCCCAGTCGAGCCCGTCGCGCTCGCGGTACGACTCGAGCAGCGACAGCTTGGCCACCCAGTCCAGCTCGGCCGAGCACAGCATCGGGTCCGCCTCGAGCCGGTCCAGCACCGACGCCCACCGTTCGAGCACCTCGGCGGTCTCGGTGTCGACATCGGAGCCCATCGTCTTGTCGACGTGCTTGCGGGCCTGGTCGAGGTACTCCCACTGCAGCTGCACGGCGGTCATCCGGCGTCCGTCGCGCAGCGTGAGCAGGTGGCGCAACGTGGGGTCGTACGACACGTCGCGCAGCTCCCGTACCGGTCGCTCGAGTGTCAGATCGACCTGCAGCGCTCGGTCCTCGATCATCTGCAACACCAGGGACGTGGTGCCGAGCTTGAGAAACGTCGAGATCTCGGCCAGGTTCGCGTCGCCGACGATGACGTGCAGGCGCCGGTACTTGTCCGGGTCGGCGTGCGGCTCATCGCGGGTGTTGACCAGCGGTCGCTTCAGCGTCGTCTCGAGCCCCACCTCCACCTCGAAGTAGTCCGCGCGCTGGCTGACCTGGAAGCCGGACTCGCTGCCGTCTTGTCGGCGGCCGACCCGCCCGGCACCGCACATTGCCTGCCGGGTGACGAAGAACGGCACCAGGTGCTGCACGATCTCACCGAACGGGGTCGCCCGGGCCATGAGGTAGTTCTCGTGCGCGCCGTAGGAGGCGCCCTTGTTGTCGACGTTGTTCTTGTACAGCATAATCTGCGGGCTGCGTGGCACCTGCGAGGCAAGCCACGCGGCGCGGCGCATGACGTGCTCGCCCGCCTTGTCCCACAAAACGACGTCGCGCGGTCCGGTGCACTCAGGGGTGGAGTACTCCGGGTGCGCGTGGTCGACGTACAGCCGGGAGCCGTTGGTGAGGATCACGTTGGCCAGTCCGAGGTCCTCGTCGGTCAGCTGGCTCGCATCGGCCACGTCGCGGCTCATCTCGAAGCCGCGGGCGTCACGCAGCGGGCTCTCCTCCTCGAAGTCCCAGCGGGCCCGCCGCGCCCGCAGGTCAGCGTTCGCCCACGAGTTCACCACCTGGGTGGAGGCCAGCATCGGGTTTGCGGTCGGCTGGCCCTGCACCGAGATGCCGTACTCCACCTCGGTGCCCATGACCCGCCGGACGCTCATGGGGGCAGCCTACGGCGGCTCGTGGCCTCCTGCGGCCAGAGCGGACGCCGTCGCCGGACTGGACGGGGCTCAGGCGGCGGGTGTGAGCGGCTTGCCGAGGTGCACCGACTGCGGGCTCGCCACGTAGTGCCCGAACGAGGCGATGTCGTCGTACCCGGCGGAGCGGTACAGCGCGATCGCCTCCGGCTGTGCGAGCCCGGTCTCCAGCACCATCTGATCGCAGCCGTCGGCTGCGGCCAGCCGCTCGAGCTCGGCTAGCACCCGCCGCCCGAGGCCCAGGCCGCGCGCCTCGGGCAGCACGTACATCCGCTTGATCTCGGCCGCCCGCCGGCCCGGCACCCGCCCCGACCGCTCCTCGAGATGGCGCCGCCAGCCCCCCATGGCCACCGGCGCCCCGGCGCGCAACAGCACCAGGAAGACGCCCTCCGGCGGCCGGAGCTCGGCGGCGGTCAGCGGGGTTTCGTCCGGTCCGCCGTAGCGGGTCACGTACTCCGACTGCAGCCGGCTCACCAGCAGGCCGACGTCCGGGCTTTTCGTAGGGCACCTGCCGGACCTGCAGCCCCTCCCTCACCGCCGGCCGCGGCCCGAGCGTGCTTGCCAGGCGTGCGCGACGTTGACCGCCGCGATGCCGACCCAGGCCACTATGATCCCCGGCAGGTCGGCGGTGCCACCGGCGACGGCGGTGATCGGGATCCCGGTGCCCAGCGAGACGATCCCGAGCGTCAGCTGCCTGCCGCCGCGACTGTCATGCGCCCGGCGGTCGTCCCGTGCATCCTCCAGCCGCGCGTCGACCCGGGTTTGCACCGCTGTCTCGACCCGCTCCAGGAAGCCGTCGATCAGCGCGGGCTCGTAGTCGATGCCCAGCTCGCGCCGGGCTTCGACCGTGGCCTGCAGCTCAGAACGCGAGACCTCGCCGGGCCCGTCCATCGCCCTACAGGTACTGACCGGTGTTGGCGACGGTGTCGATGGAGCGCCCGGGTTCGCTGCCCTGCTTGCCGGAGATGAGCGTGCGGATGAAGACGATCCGCTCGCCCTTCTTGCCCGAGATGCGGGCCCAGTCGTCCGGGTTGGTGGTGTTGGGCAGGTCCTCGTTTTCCTTGAACTCGTCAACGCAGGCTTGGAGCAGGTGCTGCACCCGCAGACCCTTCTGGTGGGTCTCGATGAGCTGCTTGATCGCCATCTTCTTGGCCCGGTCGACGATGTTCTGGATCATCGCGCCGGAGTTGAAGTCCTTGAAGTACAAGACCTCCTTGTCACCGTTGGCATAGGTGACCTCCAGGAAGCGGTTCTCCTCCGACTCGGTGTACATCCGCTCGACGGTGCGCTGGATCATGCCACCCACGCAGGCCGTTCGGTCGGCGCCGAACTCGTCCAGGTCGTCGGCGTGCAGCGGCAGGTCCGCGATCAGGTACTTGGTGAAGATGTCGCGCGCCGACTCGGCGTCCGGGCGCTCGATCTTGATCTTCACGTCCAGGCGGCCGGGTCGAAGGATCGCGGGGTCGATCATGTCCTCGCGGTTCGAGGCGCCGATGACGATGACGTTCTCCAGGCCCTCGACTCCGTCGATCTCGCTCAGCAACTGCGGGACGATGGTGTTCTCGACGTCGGAGCTCACTCCCGAGCCACGGGTACGGAACAGCGAGTCCATCTCGTCGAAGAACACGATCACCGGGGTGCCCTCGCTGGCCTTCTCCCGGGCCCGCTGGAACACCAGCCGGATGTGCCGCTCGGTCTCGCCGACGTACTTGTTGAGCAGCTCCGGACCCTTGATGTTGAGGAAGAAGCTCTTGCCCTCCTGACCGGTCCGTGCAGCCACCTTCTTGGCCAGCGAGCTGGCCACCGCCTTGGCGATCAGCGTCTTGCCGCACCCCGGCGGCCCGTACAGCAAGATCCCCTTGGGCGGCTTGAGCTGGTGCTCGGTGAACAGGTCCGGGTGCAGGTACGGCAGCTCGATGGCGTCACGGATCTGCTCGATCTGGCCGGCGAGCCCACCGATCTTTGTGTAGTCGATGTCGGGGACCTCCTCGAGGACCAGCTCCTCGACCTCCGACTTCGGCACCTTCTCGTACACGTAGCCGGCCCGGGAGTCCAGCAGCAGCGAGTCGCCGGCGCGCAGCCGGATGTCGCGCAGCGGCTCCGCGATGCGGGCCACCCGCTCCTCGTCGGCGTGGCCGATGATCAGCACCCGGTCCTTGTCGGCCAGCACCTCCTTGAGCATCACGACCTCGCCGATGTTCTCGAACGTGTGCACGGCGACGACGTTGAGCGCCTCGTTGAGCATGACCTCCTGGCCACGGTGCAGGTCGTCGAGCTCGACGGTCGGGCTGACCGCGACCCGCATCTTCCGCCCGCCGGTGAAGACGTCGACAGTCCCGTCGTCGTACGCCTCGATGAAGGTTCCGTAGCCGGCCGGAGGCTGGGCAAGCCGGTCGACCTCTTCCTTCAGCGTGCTGATCTGGTCAC
The DNA here is from genome assembly GCA_030855835.1 of Actinomycetota bacterium. GTDB lineage: Bacteria > Actinomycetota > Actinomycetes > Propionibacteriales > Nocardioidaceae > JACCVL01. The sequence continues at coordinate 4,933 of JALYQN010000496.1, forward strand.
GGGCCTCGCGCAGCGTGCTGACCAGCCGGTCGTTCTGGGCCGTCACCGCCGACAGCCGGGCCTGGGTCTCCGACAGCCGCAGCTCGATCGCCCGGGTCGCCCCCGGGGCACCGGAGAGCCGGCGGCGAAGGTGCTCGACCTCCGCGCGCAGATAGGTGATCTCACCCCTCAGCTCGCCGGGCGAGCGTGACTCGTCAGTTGGCTCCACTGCGACCCCTCCGTCAGGTACTGCCTGCGGACCTTGGCGACACTACCCCGCAGGTGTTCCAGCCAGCTGTCGGCGCGACCGAGAACGACTGGCTCTGTGACCGGATCGTCACCGCGAGTCCGGGGGGCGGGGGCCGGTGTAGTCCGCCCCGTACGCGCCGGGAGCGGGGCGCCGTCTGCGCGTCGGTGGCCGATGGCCGGGCGTCATCCGGCGAGCGGAGACCAGGAAGGCGGTGTGGCCCACCATCGAGTGCTCCGGGCGCACCGCGAGCCCCTCCAGGTGCCAGCCTCGAACCAGGCTCTCCCACGCGGACGGCTCGGTGAACCCACCATGCGCTCGCAGCGTCTCCACCACCCGGCTGAGCTGGGTGGTCGTGGCCACATAGCAGCAGACGATGCCACCCGGGGCCAGCGCGTCAGCGGCCACCGAGACGCAGTCCCAGGGGGCGAGCAGGTCGAGCACGAGGCGGTCGACATCGCGGTCGGCGGAGCCCGGCAGCGCCGACACCACGTCGGCCACCGTCAGCCGCCACGCCGGGTGCCTGCCGCCGAACAGCTGGTCGAGGTTGCGAGTCGCGATGTCGGCGAAGTCCGGCCGCCGCTCGTACGACGACACCCGGCCGCCGGGGCCCACGGCGCGCAGCAGGTGGGCGGTCAGCGCTCCCGACCCTGCCCCGGCCTCAACGACGTGTGCGCCGGGGAAGATGTCGGCCGAGGCAACGATCTGGCCGGCGTCCTTGGGGTAGACGACCGCCGCGCCGCGGGGCATCGAGACCGCGTACTCGCTCAGCAGCGGCCTGAATGCGAGGTAGTCGGCACCGCCGGACGAGGTGACCACGACCCCCTCGCTGCTGCCGAGCAGTGTGTCGTGGTCGATCGCGCCCTTGTTGGTGAAGAACCGTTCGCCGGCCTCGAGGCGAATGTTGTGCCGGCGCCCCTTGGCGTCGGTGAGCCGGACCCATTCGCCGGCGCGCAGCGGCCCACGTCGCACCCCGGTCCAGGGCGGCGCCGAGGGGCTGTTCGCACCATGTTCCATCTGGACAGGGTGTCAGCGGTCGCTGGCCGCGCGGTCGACGTCGCTGGTGGCGAGCAGGCCATACACCGAACCGTCCGGCTCGACCAGCACGTACTCCGACGCCGGGGTGCGGCGCATCGCCCCGATCAGCTCCTCGCCGGACAGGTCCGCCGCCAGCAGCAGGCCGGGCTCGAGCGAGCGAGCCAGTGATCCCGCCGGCACCCACGGCCGGCGCTCGACCGGCGTGGCCTGCACGGCCTTCTCGTTGACCACTCCGGTGGGGCGGCCGTCGGTGGCGACCACCACCAGCCCGCCCGCCTGCTGCTGGGCCGCCTGGCGTACGGCCTCACCGAGGGGCAGGTCGTGGGACACGCTGATCGCCCGCCGCGCCAGCCGGCGCGCGTACAGC
>JALYQN010000499.1 GCA_030855835.1 Actinomycetota bacterium
GCTGACCGACCGCGGAGCCGAGCTGCTGATGCGGCCCGACGACCAGCAGCGCTGGTGAGGCCGCGGACGGCGCCAGACCAGGGTCGTCAGAGACCCTCGTCGCGCCGACGGCGCCAGCGCTCTTCCATCCGGTCCATGAACGACGACTGCCGCGGGCCGGCTGAAGCCCGCTGCTGGCGTCGGTTGCCACTGCCCGGCGGGGGGGTCTCGTCGGCCGACACCTCGCCACCACGACGCCATGCGGTCACGAAAACGTAGGCCGCGGCCAACATCAGCACGAAGCCGATGACGCTCACCCATGTCTGCACCAGGACCAGGCCGAACATCAGCGCAGCCACCCCGGCGATGAATCCGATGGCGGAGACCAGGACGGTGCGGCGCAGCCGCGCGCGCAAGGTCGACCCGCGCAGCGTCGAGGCGAACTTCGGATCCTCGTCCGCTAGCGCCTGCTCCATCTGCTCGAGCAGCCGCTGCTCCTCTTCGGAGAGTGGCACTGTACGTCCTCCCGCTGCCGGTCCTGACCCTGAGTGTAGGCAGGACCCGTCGGTCTCGAAAGCCGGGGGAGCACAATATGTGGGGGGCGGCAGGATCGGGATCGGCGAAGGGACAAACCATGTGGAGAGCCGGGGGATCCGCGTCGACGGTGCCGGTGGCGGTGACGGGGGCAGCAACGGTGGCGGTGGCTTTCACGCTGCTCGGTCCCACGGCCCTGGCCCATCCGGCATCGCAGCCCGTATCGCAACCCGCATCGCAGGCCGCATCGCAGGCCGCATCGCAGCCGGCATCAGTGGTGAACGTGACCCACGAGGCGACCGACCCGGCGACCGGCGCCGACGCCCGGTTGAAGCTGCGCAAGCGGCTCGCCCACGAGACCGCGGTACGCGGCGACGAGGACCGAGGCGTGCACGCGATCGAGCACGTCACCGAGCTGCAGTACCGGCTGCGACGCGCCGACGTCTACCGCGGGCCGGTGACCGGCTACTTCGGGGGCCTGACGCACGCCGCGGTACAGCGCTTCCAGCGCCGCGCTGACCTGCCGGTGAGCGGTACCGCGGACCGCGCCACCTGGAAGGTGCTGCTCAAGCGCACGGTCCGCAACCGCGACGCGCTGCCGCGCCTGTGCACCAACGGCACCGGCTGGCACGCCTGCTATGACCGCTCCCGCCACCAGCTCACGCTGTGGAAGCGGGGCCGGCTGTGGAACACCTGGCTGGTGCGCGGCGGCGACCGCGGCTACGAGACCCGCACCGGGACGTTCCGCGTGTTCTATCGCGACAGGGACCACGTCAGCAGCATCTACGGCACGGCGATGCCGTACTCGCAGTTCTTCTCCGGCGGGCAGGCCTTCCACGGTTCGCCGTCGATGCTGGATCCGTACGACGGGCACAGCCACGGCTGCGTGAACATGTACATCGAGGACGCCCGCCAGCTCTGGGCGCTGACCCACAAGGTCAACCTGAAGGTGCACGTCTACGGCAAGTGGTCCTGACCCCGCTCAGGGACGGCGGGAACCGACCAGGGCGGCAGGGACGACAGCGTGCCGACCGAAGCGGGTGGCGGCCCGGTCGACCGCACGCTCGGCGTCCGACCAGCCGTGGCTGCGAGCCCCGAGCTCGAGCTGCCGGTAGCTGTCGCCGACCGGACGCAGTCCCTCGACCCGCACTCCCACCAGGCGCAGCCGGGCCCGCTGCAGACCGAGCCCGGCGAACAGCTCGGCCGCGGTGGCGTAGATCTCGACCGCCATGTCGGTGGGGTCAGGCAACGTACGGGAGCGGGTGATCGTGGTGAAGTCGGAGAACCGCACCCGCACGGCGACGGTGCGCCCGACCACCTTCGCTGCCCGCAGTCTGGCGGCGAGCTTGGCCGACAGCCGCAGCAGCTCGCGGCGGATCACGTCGGGGCTGTCGGTGTCGCGGCCGAACGTCTCGTCGGCGCCCATGCTGCGGTCGGGATCGTCGGGTGAACGGCGCGGGTTGACGATGGTGCGCCCGCCACCCCAGGCGAGCTCGTGCAGATGGTCCGCGGTGGCGGCGCCGAGGGCGCGGCGCAGCAGCGCCAGCGGGGTATGGGCAACGTCGCCGACCGTACGCAGGCCGAGCCGGTGCAGACCCGACGCGGTCACCTCCCCCACCCCCCACAGCTCGCCCACGTCGAGCGGGTGCAGGAACGCCGTGGCCCGGTGGCGGGGCACCACCAGCAACCCGTCGGGCTTGGCCCGACGGGAGGCGAGCTTGGCCAGGTGGGTGGTGGCGGCCACGCCGACCGAGCAGGTGATTTGCTGCTCGGTGGCGATCTGGTCCCGCAGCCGGGCGGCGATGGTGGCGGGACTGCCCAGCCGGCGCCGGGCGCCGGACACGTCGAGCAACGCCTCGTCGAGCGACATTGCCTCGACCGTCGGGGTGACGGTACGGAACGTCTCCATCACCGCGCTGGACACCGTGGCGAACAACGTGAAGTCGGGGTGGATCACGACCGCGTGCGGACACAGCCGGCGGGCTCGCATCATCGGCATCGCCGAGTGCACCCCGTGCACCCGGGCGGCGTAGCTGGCCGACAGCACCACCCCGCGATGCCCCCCACCGACGATGACGGCACGGTCGCGAAGCTCGGGCCGCTCCCGCACCATCACCGAGGCATAGAACGCATCCATGTCGACGTGCAGGATCGGGCAGCCTCCGTCGTCGGCGATCACCATCGCCAGTAGTCACCGGTGTCGAGACACGGGGGTCGCCCGAGCAGTCGCAATGTCTCGACTTCGGTCCCGGGGCGCGGCGGGTCAGGCGCGGCGGGCGAGCAGGTGCAGCTGGCTGGCCACGGCGGCGAGCTCGGAGATGTCGGCGGCGGCCCGTTCCAGCGCGAGCAGTGCCGCCACCGCGCCGGGCTCGGTGTCGACCAGGGCGCTCGGCACCAAGTCGGTGAAGACGCGGACGGCGTGCACCGTCTGCAGGTCGAACCCGTGCGCGCGCAGCAGCGCCACCGCCTCGTCCCGGGTGTATCGACGCTGACCCTGCGTGCGCAGGTCCCACTGCTCGACGGTGGCGCCGAGCAACGCACGAGCCTGGTCGAAGTGACCGGCCAGGGCACGCGCCAGTGCGGCAGCGACCCGGCCCGCCACCACGACGCTGAGCACCCCGTCGGGCCGCAGCACCGCGGCCATGGCGTCGAGCGCCGACCCGGGATCGTCCACCACCTCCAGCACCCCGTGGCAGACCACCATGTCGACCTGGCCTTCCACCGACCCGTCCGCAACCAGGCGGGACAGGTCGGAGGCGTCGCCCTGCACGCCGCGGACGGACTTGACGACACCCGCCTCGGCCGCCCGCCGGTCGAGCGCGGCCAACGCGTCCGGGCTGGGATCGACGACGGTGACCCGGTGTCCCTGCTCGGCCACGCGCACCGCGAACCCTCCGGTACCACCGCCGAGGTCGACCACCCGGCCGGCGCCGGCGAGGCCGGCGAGCTCCACCTCCAATACGTCCCACACCACCGCTGTACGCAACGCGCTGCGCCGGTGCTCGACCACGAGGCCAGCGTAGTGAGCCGGCGCTCCCCGAGTGACCGCACGAGCACCTCAACCCCCCGAGCTGCCGGGGCTGGAGTGCCACAGCTTGCGGGGCGCGGTCTTGACGTCCTCGCCCGCGGGTCGGACGTCGGAGTACGGCGACTGGCGGTACCCGCTGGGATGCACCAGCACCCGGCGCCGCCCCATGCCACCGGCCCGGGTCGCGGCCGGCTGTTCGTCGCGCCCGTCCTTGCCGAGAGCACCGCCAAGGTCCGGCGGCTGCGCCATGACCGGGCGGGTCGACCGGCTCTCCGCGGCACCGTGCACGGCGAGGTCTGCCGCCGACCCGGCGGTGCCGAAGCCGTCGGGGACGCGGGCCAGCTCGGCATGCACCGCGTCGAGGCCCTCGCGGCGCCACAGCTCGTGCAGCGCGGTGAGGTCCCAGCAGCCGGTGGCGCGCAGCGACACCCCGCGCGGTCCGGTACGCCGCAGCTCGCCGCGCACCACGAGCAGCCAGGAGTGGAAGACCGTGGCGGCGTACGGCCCCTGGGCGTCCTCGAAGAAGGTGGCGTCCACCGGGCCGGTGGCGTCGTCGAGGGTGAGGAAGACGACCCGGCGCCCGGACCGGATCGGGGGGGTCTGGGTGGCGACCTTGACGCCGGCGACCAGCAGGGTGCTGCGACTGCGCCGCCGCAGCAGCTGCGCCGACCGAGTCACCCCGAGCGCGTCGAGCATGGCGGCGTAGAAGTCCACGACGTGTCGGCTCACGTCCAGGCCGAGCACCTCCAGCTCGGCCCGGACCCGCTCGGCGCTGGTCATCTCCGGCAGGCCGGTCGGCTCGGCCCGGCCCGGCGCGTCCCCGAGGTCGAGGGCGAGCTGGACGCTCTGCTGCTCCTCGACCGGTGCTGTCGCCCGGGACTGTCCGGACGCCAGCGACACGGTGTTCATACCGGCGCTGTCCATACCGGCGCTGTCCATACCGGCGCTCGGTGCGCCACCTCCGCGGCGCCTGCCGGGC
>JALYQN010000509.1 GCA_030855835.1 Actinomycetota bacterium
CCCCGAGGGGGTGAACGTCGAGTTCGTCGCACCCGTCGGACATCAGCACGTACGGATGCGGGTGCACGAGCGCGGGTCAGGCGAGACCCGCTCCTGCGGGAGCGGGGCGGTGGCTGCGGCGGTGCTAGCCGAGCAGCTCGCGGGAGGGGTGGCCCGCCCCGCCACGTACCGCGTCGACGTCCCCGGCGGGATGCTGGAGGTTCGCCTGAGAGAGGACGGGCACGCGGTGCTCACGGGGCCCGCCGAGGTCGTCGCCCGGGGCACGCTGACCTGGACCGGTCATGAACTCAGGTGATTCGAGCAACCCCACGTGCGATTATCGACAGCTACACACCGACCGGACAGAGGCGTTGAGCGAGCGCGTATGACGACTGCCATCCCGCACGAGCCCTATCAGCACGACGCGCCCGAGCGGGAGCCGGAGCCGCCGGTGCGGACTGTGGGCGCCGAACCGGTTGCCCCCGAGCCGGAGCAGCAGGACCTGGAGGACCGCCAGGCGCTGCGCCGGGTCGCCAGCCTGTCGACCGAGCTCGAGGACATCTCGGAGGTCGAGTACCGCCGGCTGCGCCTCGAGCGCGTCGTCCTGGTCGGCGTGTGGACCGGCGCCAGCCCGACCGACGCGGAGAACTCGCTGGTCGAGCTCAAGCTGCTCGCCGAGACCGCCGGGTCGCAGGTGCTCGACGCGATGTTGCAGCGCCGCCAGCGGCCCGACCCCGCGACGTACATCGGCAGCGGCAAGGTCGAGGTGCTGTGCGAGGCGGTGCGGAGCAGCGGCGCGGACACCGTGATCTGCGACGGCGATCTGACGCCCAGCCAGCTGCGGAACCTCGAGGACCGGATCAAGGTCAAGGTGGTCGACCGCACCGCGCTGATCCTGGACATCTTCGCCCAGCACGCGAAGTCGGCCGAGGGCAAGGCGCAGGTCGAGCTGGCACAGCTGCAGTACCTCACCCAGCGGCTGCGGGGCTGGGGCGGGAACCTGTCCAGGCAGGTGGGCGGCCGGGTCGGCGTCCAGGGTGGCGGCATTGGTGGCCGCGGCCCGGGCGAGACCAAGCTCGAGACCGATCGGCGCCGCATCAACACCAAGATCGCCAAGCTCCGTCGCGAGCTGGCGACGATGCGCACCACGCGGGACACCAAGAGGGCCGGGCGGCGGCGACGCGAGGTCCCGTCGGTGTCCATCGCCGGCTACACCAACGCGGGCAAGTCGTCGCTGCTGAACCGGCTGACCGGCGCCGGCCTGCTGGTCGATGACGCGCTGTTCGCAACCCTCGACCCCGCCACCCGCCGCACCCACACCGGAGACGGGCGGGTCTACACCCTCAGCGACACCGTCGGCTTCGTGCGGCATCTCCCGCATCAGCTGGTCGAGGCGTTCCGCTCGACGCTGGAGGAGGTGGCCGACTCCGACCTGATCCTGCATGTGGTGGACGGCGCCCACCCCGACCCGGAGGGCCAGCTGGTCGCCGTCCGCGAGGTGCTGGCCGAGATCGGAGCCGACCGGGTGCCCGAGGTCGTTGTGGTCAACAAGTCCGATGCCGCCGACCCGCTGGTGCTGGCGCGGCTGCGCGCCCGGGAGCGGCATGCAGTGGTCTGCTCGGCCCGCACCGGAGACGGCATCGACGACGTGCGGGCCGCGGTTGAGCGGGAGCTGCCCCGTCCGCAGGTGAAGGTCACGGTGCTGTTGCCATACGAGCGCGGTGACCTGCTGCACCAGCTGCACACCCACGGCGAGGTGCTCTCGCTGGACCACACCGCCGACGGCACCGCGGTCACGGCTCGCGTGCACGCCGGACTGGCCGGGGCCCTGACCGACTACGCCGTCGCCCCCGCTTGAGCGCCGCCGGGGCGGCTGGGGACGGGGCGAGCCGACCGGTGCTCGTGGCGGCTAGCGTTGGCCGGTGCCTGCCACCGACGATGTCGTACGCGGGGTGCTGCATGCGGCGGTGGCGTCGCTGTCGGGCAGCGAACGGCCCGGGCAGGTCAGGATGGCAGCGGCGGTGGCCGCCGCGATGCGCTCAGGTGAGCACTTGCTGGTGCAGGCCGGCACCGGCACGGGCAAGTCGCTGGGCTACCTGGTGCCGGCCCTGCTCCACGATGAGCCGGTGGTGGTGGCCACCGCGACGCTGGCACTGCAGCACCAGCTGGTCGAGCGCGACCTGCCCGCACTAGTGGCAGGTTCGGCGAGTGAGCTCGGAGCGGCCGCAACAGGTGGGCGGTCGCCGTCACCCGGTCCGCAGCCGTACGCCGTACTCAAGGGGCGCTCGAACTTCGCCTGTCTGCACCGCGTCCGCGAGGGGACGCCGGACGACACCGGCACCCTGATCGCGGTGCCCAGCGGCGGCACCGGCAGCGAGGTGGTCGAGCTGCGCGAATGGGCGGAGCAACAAGCGCAGCGATCCAGTACCGGCGACCGCGACGCGGCGCCGCCGCACACCGACAAGGCCTGGGCGCAGGTGTCGGTGCACGCCAGCGAGTGCCTGGGCGCCCAGCGCTGCCCCTACTCGGACGAGTGCTTCGCCGAGCGTGCCCGGGAACGTGCGATGCGGGCGCAGGTGATCGTCACCAACCACGCGCTGCTCGCGATCGACGCGATCGAGCGGGTGCCGATGCTGCCCGAGCACGGCGTGGTCGTCGTGGACGAGGCGCACGAGCTGGTGTCCCGGGTCACGAAGGCGGCCAGCAGGCAGCTGTCCGGACCGGTCATCGAGCGCGCGGCACGCCGGGTCCGTGCCACGGCTCGGTCAGCCAGAGGCGGTGCCGACGACACCGCAGCTGCGGCGGCCGACCTCGAGGAGGCCGGTGACGCGTTCCGCGAGCTGGTTGCGTCCCTGCCCGGTGGCCGCATCGACGTGGTCGGCGACCAGCTCGCCGAGGTGCTGACCAGCGTTCGCGAGGCTGCCCGGTCGTGCCTGTCGGCGATCGGCAAGCCGGCCGACGGACCCGCGGGGGAGAAGGACGCCGTCCGCCAGCACGCCCAGGCCGCCGCTGACGAGGTACGCGGCATCGCGGAGCGGATGGCGGCCGGCTCCGAGCACGACGTGCTGTGGGTCAACGAGCGCGAGCACGCGCGGGGCGGCAACGATCTCGAGGTCGCCCCGCTCGACGTGTCAGGGGCGCTGCGGGACAGGCTGTTCCGGCGGACACCGGTAGTGCTCACCAGCGCCACGTTACGGCTGGGCGGCGGCTTCGAGCCGCTGGCCGCTTCGGTCGGGCTGTACCGCGGGGAGCGACTCGATGACGCGTCGGCGACCCCGACCTCCCAGGAGGTGGCCGCGGCCTCCGACGTGCCGGGTGATGCGGCGGGCGACCTGACGGGCGAGCCGCCGTGGGTGGATGCGGCCGAGCCGGTCGGGTGGCGGGCACTCGACGTCGGATCGCCGTTCGACTACCGCCGCCAGGCAATCTGCTACGTCGCCCGGCACCTGCCCCTGCCGTCACGCGACGGGCTCGGTGCCGAGCGGCTGGGCGAGATCGCCGCGCTGGTCGAGGCGGCCGGCGGACGCACGCTGGGGTTGTTCTCGTCGCGCCGGGCCGCCGAGGTGGCCGCCTCCCACGTGCGCGACGCCCTGCCGCGCATCGAGCTGTGGTGCCAGGGTGACGCGCAGCTGTCCGAGCTGGCCCGACGGTTCGTCGACGGGGAGCAGTCGTGCCTGTTCGGCACGTTGAGCCTGTGGCAGGGCATGGATCTGCCTGGCCCGACGTGCCAGCTGGTCATCATCGACCGGATCCCGTTCCCCCGCCCCGACGACCCGTTGATGGGCGCCAGGCAGCGGGCCGTGGAGCGGCATGGCGGCAACGGCTTCATGGCGGTGGCTGCGACCCATGCGGCGCTGCTGCTTGCGCAGGGCACCGGCCGGCTCGTCCGCAGAGCCGATGATCACGGCGTCGTCGCGGTGCTCGACCCGCGGTTGGTCACCGCGCGCTATGGCGCGTTCCTGGCCGCGTCGCTGCCGCCGATGTGGCGTACGACCGACCGCGACGTCGTGCTCGGGTCGCTGCGCCGGCTGGCGGCCGGCTGACTAACCGTGACCGGGTCAGACCCTGCGCAGCACCGCCACCACCTTGCCCAGAATGGTGGCTTGGGTGCCGTCGATGGGGGTGTAGGTCGGGTTGTGCGGCATCAGCCAGGCGATGCCGTCCTTGCGTCGCAGGGTCTTGACTGTTGCCTCTTCGTCCAGCAGCGCCGCGACGATCTCACCGTTCTCGGCGTCGGGCTGCTGGCGCACGACCACGTAGTCACCGTCACAGATCGCGGCGTCCACCATCGAGTCGCCGCGCACCTCGAGCATGAACAGGGTTCCGTCGCCGACCAGCTGGCGAGGCAGCGGCATGACCTGCTCGACCCGTTCCTCGGCCAGGATCGGCCCGCCGGCGGCGATCCGACCGACCACCGGCACGTACGTCGCGGCCGGGCGCGCGTCGCCCCTGCCGGTGTCGTCGCCGGCGTAGGGGCCGGTGTAGGGGGTGTAGGGGCCGGTGTGGTCGCCGGTGTGCCCGGCCGCGGGCGGTCCGATGAGCGGCGCAGCCGACTCGGTGCCCTCGGCGGGGACGAGCACCTCCAGCGCCCGCGGTCTGTTGGGGTCGCGGCGCAGGAAGCCCTTGGCCTCGAGGGACTTGAGCTGATGAGCCACCGAGCTGGAGCTGGTGAGGCCGACCTGTTCGCCGATCTCGCGCACGCTCGGCGGGTAGCCCCGCTGCACCAGGGCGGCCCGGATCACCTCGAGCACCCGGCGCTGGCGGCGAGTCAGTCCGCTTCCGTCCGGCGGGCCGTCGGGCAGCTCCCGCACGGTGCCGGCATCCGTCGCCTTTTGCCGTGCCATCTGCGGCTCACCTCGTCTGTTCGACCTCGTTGTGCGTCGGAGCGCCGGTCGCTCGACGGCTGACCGAACGGTAGCCCTGCACCCGCGGGCGGATCAAACACCTGTTCGAACGGCGTGTCGCTGCTTGCGTGGCGGTGGCTGCCGTTTGGGGGAGGCGCCAGCGATCAGGCGTGAGCGGGTAACTGCGGCGCCCGCAAAACATGTTCAGGCACGCCGAGTCGTACACCTGTTCGATCGAACACATGTTCGGTATCATCGCGCATGGAACCCGCAATGTCGGTGCTCAGCGATACCAAGGGGAAGCGGAGCCGGCACCACGTCGACCCCCAGGAAGGGCTCAGATGACCAGCATGACGACAGGCACCACCGCGGTGCGTGCGCGGACGCGCGACGGCGCGGGCCGGTTGCGGCTGACCCGGCGGGGTCGCCTGGTCGTGCTGCTCGCCGTCCTGCTCGCGATTCTGGCCACGGCGGTGGCCGTCGGCTCGTCGGTGGTCGCCACCAGCGGTGCGGGTGAACCGCTGGTGACGCGTACCGTGACCGTCCAGCCCGGTCAGACCCTGTGGGGCATCGCCGCGGCAAGCAGCGCACCGGGTGACCTGCGGGACGCCATCTACGACATCGAGCAGCTCAACGGACTCGACGGGCCCGAGCTCCAGATCGGCCAGCGGTTGTTCGTCCCCGAGCCGGACTGAGGCTCAGCTGGTTTTGCGGGCCGAGCGGGTGGCCTTCTTCGCCGCGCCTGTCTCCGACGTCGCGGCATCGGTCGACAGGCCACCGCCGACGGACTCCAGGTGGGCGCGCACGAACCAGTGGAACAGCTCCAGCGCCTTGATCTGACCGATCAGCATGTCCTCGGTGACCGCGTCCAGGTCCGCGGTCGCCTCCTGCGCCGCACGGTGGTCCTGGAGCAGGCCGGTGTAGACGATGTCCAGGGCCCCGAGGTGCTCGTCGGTCGTACCCCGGTTGAGGCTGTAGTCGTCCCACGACCGGTTCTGCACGATCGCGCCTGGGGTGCCGATCGGCGAGCTGCCCAAGGTGGCGATCCGCTCCGCGGTCTCGTCCACCATGGCGCGCACCTCGAGCACCTGTGGGTCGATCATCTCGTGCACCCCGATGAAGTGGGGCCCGATGACGTTCCAATGCACGTGCTTCAGGGTGAGGGCCAGGTCGTTGAGCGCGTTCAGGCGGCCCTGGAGGATCTCGGCGACCTTCGGCCCTGCCCCGTCGGCCAACCCGGGAGTGGTGTACGAGCCGACGCGCGGTCGGTCGGCAGCTGACTTCTTCGTTGTGTTTCGAGCCATGGGTACGAACGTACCCGGCTTCAGGCCGCTCAGCCGGTCGGGTCGTCGAGTGTGTAGGCCAGCGTGAACCCGTGGCCTCCGTCTGGGCGCGGGTCGATGGCCGCGGCGCCGGTGATACCGGCGAGCGCACCGGTCCCGGTCCCGCCCTGCACCGTCCAGCGGGTGTGCCCACCGGCGCCGATCGACAGCGCGTCGTGCAGCAGCACGAAGGTGCCCGCCCGGCCGGCCACCGTCACGTCGAACAGCTCGACGCCGAGGTAGGCCATCGACGTGTCGCCGACGACCGACATCGTCAGCCAGGCGACGCTGCTGCCGGTGATGTCGCCGGTGAATCTCTTGATCACCCGCGCCCGGGTGATCGCCACCCCGCCGTTCACCGCATCCTGCACGGGCTCCTCCTCCCAGGCTGTGATCTCGAAATCCGCCTCCGCGCGCTCGGCACTCATGCGACGTTCCTACCCCAATCGCTTCTCCGGCCCATCGGCGGCGCCGCCACCGACCTGACACCATCGGCGGATGGCCGACGCAGGTACTGACACCAGCGTCACCGACGTCCCCGCTCGGCAGCGGTTCGAGGCCCGTACACCCGACGACGCGGTGGTCGGCTTCGCGGCGTACGAGCGGCACGGCAACCGGGTGCGGTTCACCCACACCGAGGTCGACGACGCGTACGAGGGTCGAGGTGTCGGCTCGCAGCTGGCCCGGGCGGCGCTGAACCAGATGCGGGTCGCGGGGCTGACGGTGGAGCCGCGCTGCCCCTTCATCCGGGGCTGGATCGACAACCACCCCGAGTACGCCGACCTGCTCGCCGCCGGCTGAGCGCCCGGGCGCGGCTAATGGCTCGACACGCCGCGAGGAGACCTTGTGTACGTCCGCCCCGGGGTCTACGGTGGCACTACATCTAGTAGTTACAGGGACGTGAGTTTCCCACAGGTTGTGTTACCGCTTCCGTCTGTTATCCACAGGTGGTGCGGCGCCATCCCCAGATGGTCCACAGCTTGGTGCACCGATCCGATCCGTTGGGACGCACGAGAGGAGGCCCGGATGCACTGCCCGTACTGCCGGCACACCGACACCCGGGTGCTGGACTCGCGCGTCGCTGACGACGGTGGTGCCATCCGGCGTCGCCGGACCTGCCAGGCCTGTGAGCGGCGGTTCTCCACCGTGGAGCAGATCCAGCTGACCGTGGTGAAGAAGTCCGGCGCTACCGAGCCGTTCGCCCGGGACAAGGTCGTGACCGGGGTCCGCAAGGCCTGCACCGGCAGACCGGTCACCGATGACGACCTGGCGCGTCTCGGCCAGGCCGTCGAGGACGCCCTGCGCGCCTCCGGCTCGGCCGAGATCCAGGCCGACGCGGTGGGCCGGGCGGTGCTCGAGCCGCTGCGTGCGCTGGACCAGGTCGCCTACCTGCGCTTCGCCAGCGTGTACAAGGGCTTCGAGTCGGTCGACGACTTTGCCGACGAGGTGGCCGCGCTGATGGCCGAGCGCGCGATCGCTGTCAGCGAGCCGGCGCCGGGCTCAGCAGAGGCCGAGCACCACCCCTAGACCGCCGCCGGCATCGAGCACGGCTACTTCGCCACCGAGGACGACGCCGAGGTCTTC
>JALYQN010000514.1 GCA_030855835.1 Actinomycetota bacterium
GCAGAAACGTCACTCTCAGCGGAGCGGGCGGATGGGGCGGAGCAGGCGGACGGGGGGCCGTCGTGAGTGGGACGGTCCGGCTGACGGTGGCGCAGGCCCTGGTGCGCTTCCTGCCCCAGCAGTGGACCGAGCGCGACGGGGTCGAGCACCGCCTGATCGAGGGCTGCTTCGGCATCTTCGGGCACGGCAACCTGGCCGGACTCGGGCAGGCGCTGCTGCAGGCCGAGCTGGACACACCCGGCGATCTGCGCTACCTGCAGGGCCGCAACGAACAAGGCATGGTGCACGCGGCCAGCGCCTATGCCCGCATGCGCAACCGGCTGTCGACGCTGGCGATCACCGCCTCGGTCGGGCCCGGCGCCACCAACATGCTCACCGGCGCCGCACTGGCCACCGTCAACCGGTTGCCGGTGCTGCTGCTGCCCGGCGACATCTTCGCCACCCGGGTGTCGTCCCCCGTGCTACAGGAGCTGGAGAGTCCCGCCGGGTACGACGTGTCGGTCAATGACGCCTTCCGTCCGCTGTCCCGGTTCTTCGACCGGGTGTGGCGACCCGAGCAGCTGCCGGCCGCGCTGCTCGGCGCCGCCCGGGTGCTGGCCGACCCGGTCGAGACCGGCGCCGTCACGATCGCCCTGCCCCAGGACGTGCAGACAGAGGCGCACGACTGGCCGCTCGAGCTGTTCGAGCCGCGCACCTGGCACGTGCCGCGACCTGCTCCTGAGCCTCGGGTGCTGGCCCAGGCGGTGGCTTCGATTCGAGGCGCCACCCGCCCGGTCGTCATCTGTGGCGGTGGCACGATCTACTCGGAGGGGACCGACGCGTTGCGCGCGTTCACCGAAGCCACCGGGATACCGGTCGCCGAGACCCAGGCGGGCAAGGGCTCGCTCCCGTACGACCATCCCGGCTCGCTCGGAGCAGTCGGTAGCACCGGGTCCACCGCGGCGAACCGGACCGTCGCCGAGGCCGACCTCGTGATCGGTGTCGGCACCCGGTACAGCGACTTCACCACCGCCTCGCGCACCGCTTTCGCCAACCCGGAAGTGCGTTTCGTGAACCTGAACATCGCCGGGCTGGATGCGGTCAAGCAAGCCGGCGTGCCGCTGGTCGCCGATGCGCGCGAGGGGCTGCTGGCGCTGGTCGCGGCGCTGGACGGCTGGCAGGTGGAGCCCGGCTACCGGGAGCAGACCGCGATCCGCGCCCGCGAGTGGGACGAGGCGGTGCAGCGCTCGCACGACCTGGGTCGCCAGCCGCTGCCCGCGCAGTCCGAGGTGATCGGCGCGGTCAACGACGTCTCCGCGCCGCGCGACGTCGTGGTCTGCGCTGCCGGCTCGATGCCCGGCGACCTGCACAAGCTGTGGCGCACCCGCGACCCGAAGGGCTACCACGTCGAGTACGGCTACTCCTGCATGGGTTACGAGATCGCCGGTGGCCTGGGTGTGGCGTTGGCGTGCCCCGATCGGGACGTGTTCGTCATGGTCGGCGACGGCTCGTACCTGATGATGGCTCAGGAGCTCGTCACCGCCGTCGCCGAGCGCGTCAAGCTCGTCGTCGTGCTGGTGCAGAATCACGGGTTCGCCTCGATCGGAGCGCTGTCGGACCAGGTGGGCGCGCAGCGGTTCGGGACGCGGTACCGCTTTCGGGGTACGGACAGCGGTCGCCTGGACGGGGAGATCCTCCCGGTCGACCTGGCGGCCAACGCCGAGAGCCTGGGCGTGCGGGTGCTGCGCGCGACGACGATCGACCACCTGCGTACGGCGCTGCAGGAGGCTAAGGCGCACAGCGGCGGGCCGGTGCTGGTGCACGTGGAGACCGACCCGCTGGTGCCGGCACCCGACAGCGAGTCGTGGTGGGACGTCCCGGTGGCCGAGGTGTCCGATCTGGAAGCGACCCGCGACTCGCGAGTCCGGTATGAGCGTCACAAGGCCGCCCAACGGCATCATCTACGTCCACCAGCACCAGCTCTCGACGAAAGAGACCACTGACATGCGCACCATCGAGCACTGGTTCGGCGGATCGGCGACCGCCGGCGGCGGCGACCGGACCGGCGATGTCTTCGACCCGGCCCAAGGCAGGCCCCAGGCACAGGTCCGGATGGGCACGCGAGATGACGTGGACACCGCCGTCGCAGCTGCGCGAGCGGCCTTCGCCGACTGGTCTCAGACGTCGCTGTCTGCCCGGGTGCAGATCCTGTTCCGGTTCCGCGAGCTGCTGGTGCAGCACACCGAGGAGCTGGCCCGGCTGATCGCCCTCGAGCACGGCAAGACGCTCGACGACGCCAAGGGCGAGGTGGTGCGCGGCCGCGAGGTCGTCGACTTCGTGTGCGGCATTCCCCAGCTGCTCAAGGGAGAGTTCACCGAGCAGGCGTCCGGTGGCGTCGACTCGCACTCGTTCCGGCAGCCGCTGGGCGTCTGCGCCGGGATCACGCCGTTCAACTTCCCCGTGATGGTGCCGATGTGGATGCACCCGGTCGCCATCGCCTGCGGCAACACCTTCGTGCTCAAGCCCAGCGAACGGGTGCCCGGAGCTTCCGAGCTCGTCGCCCGGCTGTACGCCGAGGCGGGCCTGCCGGACGGAGTCTTCAACATCGTCAACGGCGACAAGGAAGTCGTGGACGCGCTGCTCGACCACCCCGACGTAGACGCGGTCAGCTTCGTCGGGTCGACGCCGATCGCGCGATACGTGCACGAGCGGGCCGGGCTTGCCGGCAAGCGCGTCCAGGCCCTCGGTGGCGCCAAGAACCACGCCGTGGTCATGCCGGACGCCGATCTCGACTTCACCGCCGACCATCTGGTGGCCGCCGGGTACGGGTCGGCCGGTCAGCGCTGCATGGCGATCTCGGCGGTGGTCGCAGTCGGACCGGTGGCCGACGCGCTGGTCGACAAGGTCCGCGACCGTACAGCCGACATCTCCGTCGGCCCCGGTGTAGCGGCGGCCTCGAGCATGGGACCGGTGGTGAGCGCGGCCTCCAAGGAGCGGGTGCTCGGCTACATCGACCAGGGCGAGAAGGACGGTGCCAAGGTCGTCGTCGACGGCCGCGGGCTCACCGTCGAGGGCAACGAGGAGGGGTTCTTCGTCGGCCCGACCCTGCTCGACAACGTCACGACCGACATGTCGGTGTACACCGACGAGATCTTCGGTCCAGTGCTGGTCGTGCTCCGTGCGTCCACCCTGGACGTGGCGCTCGCACTGGTCAACGCGAACCCTTACGGCAACGGCACCGCGGTGTTCACGGCGTCCGGCGAGGTGGCTCGCACCTTCCAGCGCGAGGTTCAGGTCGGGATGATCGGGATCAACGTGCCGATCCCGGTTCCGATGTCGTACTACTCGTTCGGTGGGTGGAAGGACTCGATGTTCGGCGACCACCACATCCACGGCCCCGAAGGGGTTCGCTTCTACACCCGGGCCAAGGTCGTCACGACCCGCTGGCCGCACGTCAGCGAGGACTCGCTGGCCCACCTCAACTTCCCGACGGCGCAATGACCGGGGGCAGCCCAGCCGGACCCGTCGGCCGTACAAGAGAGGAACCATCCATGTCCATCAAGAAGACCCTGCTGGCGGCAACCGCCGCCGGCGCCCTGCTGCTCGCCGGCTGCTCGACGTCGGAAAGCGGTTCCAGCGAGGAGTCCGACAGCTCCGCGGTTGCCCCGCAAGAAGCCAGCGATGTCCGGATCGACGTCATCACTCACGGCGCTCCCGGCGACTCCTTCTGGGACGTGGTGAAGGCGGGTGCGGAACAGGCTGGTGAGGACCTCGGCGTGGACCTGCGCTACGCCAGCGACCCCGACCCCGGCGCGCAGAGCACCCTGATCGACGGCGCGGTTGCCGATGGCACCGGTGGCCTGGTCGTCTCGATGGCCAACCCGGAGGGGCTACAGGCGAGCATCGAGTCGGCCATCGAGGACGGCGTCCCGGTCATCACCATCAACTCCGGCATCGACTTCTGGGAGGAGTACGGGGCCCTCACCCACGTCGGGCAGAGCGAGACGATCGCGGGCGAGACAGCAGGCGATCAGCTCAACCAGGCCGGCCTCCAGAACGTGATCTGCATCATCCAGGAGCCAGGCAACGTCGCCCTGGAGGAGCGCTGCGCCGGTGCCAAGTCGACGTTCAGTGGCACGATGGAGAACCTGCAGACCGACAACACCGACCTGTCCGGCTCGCAGGCCACCATCGAGGCCAAGCTCGGCGAGGACGACAGCATCGACGGGCTCTTGACACTCGGCGGCGACATGTCGGGTGCGGCCGTGCGTGCGGTGCAGGCCTTCGGTGGCGACATCACCATCGGCACCTTCGACCTCAACGCCGACGTGGCGCAGAACATCCTGGACGGCAACCTCCTGTTCGCGATTGACCAGCAGCCGTACGTGCAGGGCTATCTGGGGGTCACCGGCATCTACCTGAAGCTCACTAACGGCAACGACATCGGTGGCGGGCAGCCCGTCTACTCCGGTCCGGCGATCATCACCAAGGAGAACGCCGAGCAGGTCCTGCAGTTCGCGGAGAACGGGACCCGCTGACCCTTGCGCCCCGGACCGGACGGGTCCGGGG
>JALYQN010000010.1 GCA_030855835.1 Actinomycetota bacterium
CGACCCGGACACCGGCGGTCGCCAGGTGGCCGAGCACCGTCGGGCCGGACCACCCCGGGCTCGGGTGGGCCGCCACCCCGGCCGGCTTGTCCACCACCACGACGTCGTCGTCGTCGTGGACCAGCACCAGGCCCGCGACCCGCTCGGGGGTCACCTGCGGTGCCACCACCGGGCTCGGCATGTCGACCTCGAGCCACGATCCGGCCCGCAGCCGCTCGGACTTTGTCGAGACCGCGCCATCGACCCGGACGCCGCCGGCGTCGACAAGGTCGGCTGCCCTGGTGCGAGACAGGCCGAGCAGGCGGGCAAGTGCGCTGTCGAGGCGGTCGCCGTCGAGTCCGTCCGGCACCGGCAGACTGCGCTGCTCGCTCACCCGGGTTCCTGGTGCCGGCTGCCGTCGAGACCGACGCCGCGCACCGACTGCACGGCGATCACGGCCGCCGCGACCACGATCCAGCTGTCCGCGAGGTTGAACACCGGCCAGTGCGGCAGCCGGAGGAAGTCCACGACATGACCGCGGAACGGGCCGGGCTCCCGCAGCATCCGGTCGGTGAGGTTGCCCAGGGCCCCACCGAGCAACAGGCCCAGCCCGATCGCCCACACTCGGCTGCGGACCCGCACGGCCAGTCGCAGCACCATCGCGACGACGGTGAGGGCCACGAGGGTGAGCAGGGTGGTGAAGCCGGTGCCGAGACTGAACGCGGCACCGGGGTTGCGGGTCAGCGCCAGGTCGAGGACGCCGGGCAGCACCTCCACCGACCGCCGGTCTGTCAGCGCATCGACCGCGGCGACCTTGGTCGCGCCGTCTGCCGCCCACGCCACCGCCGCCCCCACCAGCAACAGGGCCAGGCCGGACCTCGAGGGGTCGCCCTCAGCAGTCAGCGACGCTCCTGACGTTGCTTGCATGACACGCACAGTGTGGCACGGGGAAATGCCATCAACCGCAGCTTCCCGATGGGCTCACCGCAGGACTCGCACACGCCGTAGCTGCCGTCCTCCAGTCGCGACAGCGCCCGTTCGACCTGGAACAGCATCTCCCGGCTGTTGTTGGCCAGCGACATCTCGGCGTCGCGTTCCAGGGCGTTCGAGCCGACATCGGCCTGGTCGTTGCCGGCACCGTCACCGCCGTCGCGCAGCAGCAGCTGGATGCCGCGCTCCGCGGCGGCGACCTCGCCCAGCAGGCGGCTCCGGTCGACGTCCAGGTCGGCCCGTACCTCGTCGCGCTCCGCCCTGGTCCACGGGTCCTCGCCGGGGCGCACCGGCAGCCGCACCCGGGTTGAGCTAGCGCCTTGGCGCTTGGCCGGGGTCCGCTTCACGGTGGCCTTCTTGGCCGGTGCCTTCTTGGCCGGTGCCTTCTTGGCCGGTGCCTTCTTGGCCGGTGCCTTCTTGGCCGGTGCCTTCTTGGCGGCCGGCTTCTTGGCGGCCGGCTTCTTTGCGGCCGGCTTCTTTGCGGCCGGCTTCTTGGCGGCCGGCTTCTTGGCAGCCGGCTTCTCGGTGGCCGGGCTCGCGCGGACGCCTGGCCTGGTTCTGGCGCCGTTCTTGGCGCTGGCCCTGGAATCGGCCCTGGAATCGGCCTTGGAGCCGGCGGCCCGTGTCGGAGCCGCCGGCGACGCGGTCTTCACCTCGGGCATGCGGTTGCCTCGTCTCAGGTCATTTGGTGCGGTGAGGATAGGGGCACTGCCATACCCCATCAAGCACCACACCCCCACGGCAGTCCACGGTCAGGACTGCTGGCTTCGCTCGTCCCCGAGCAGCGACCTCAGCCGCGTCGGCGCGTCGTCCTCGGCGTCCGGGAGCAGCGGCCCGTCATCAGGCTGGTCACCGTCGAGCTGGGCGAGCTGAGCCGCGAAGTAGTTCTTCAGCCGGCTGCGGTACTCGCGCTCGAAGACCCGCAGGTGTTGGACCTCTCCGTTCAGGGTGTCCCGCTCACGCTCCAGGTCACCGAACAGCTGCTGGCGCTTGGCGACGATCTCGGAGTCCAACAGGTCGGCCCGCTCGCGGGCGTCGGACTCCACCTCGTCGGCTCGTGCCCTGGACTCCTGGTCGAGGCGCTCTGCCTCGGTCTGTGCCTCGGCGATGATCACGCCGGCCTGGTTCTTGGCGTCGGTGACGACCTCGTCGGCGTTGCGGGCGGCGATCTCCAGCAGCCGGGCTGCGGCGCTCGACGCCTCGCCCACCGTCGGCGGCGCGGCGACGACCGGCACCGGCGCCGGCACCGGCACGACCTCCGGCTCGGGCTCGGGC
>JALYQN010000026.1 GCA_030855835.1 Actinomycetota bacterium
ATGCCCCCCGGAGACGTTGCGGTTCTTAGCCAGAGCGGCAACCTGGTGCTCGACCTGGCCTTACAGATGTCGGACCGTGATATCGGGATGTCCAGGTTCGTCTCGCTCGGCAACCAGGCCGACCTCGGAGTCGTCGACGTCATGCACTCATGTGTCGACCACGACGGCACCCGGGCGGTCGCCGTCTATGTCGAGGACGTCGGCGACGGCCGCGAGTTCCTGGCGGCCGCGCAGGCGCTGCGCGAGGCCGGCAAGCCGCTCGTGCTGCTGGCTCCAGGACGGACTGAGGCCGCGGTGCGGGGCGCGGCCTCCCACACCGGAGCGCTGACCAGCTCTTCGCAGGTGATGGATGCGGTTTGCGCCGTAGTCGGGGCGCACCGCGTCGATCACCCGGCCCAGATGGCCGATCTCCTGGTCGCCCTTCGGGCACCGCGGCGGATGGCTGGCCGCCGTGTCGCCATCCTCACCGACGGCGGGGGCCACGGCGCGGTCGCGGCCGATTGCCTCGCCGCGGTTGGACTGAACCCGGCACCGCTGACCCGGCCCACGAGCAGCCAGCTCAGAGCAACCCTCGGGCCGCGCTGCGTAGTCTCGAATCCCGTTGATCTGGCCGGTGCCGGCGAACAGGACGTCTCGAGCTACGCCCGGGCCCTACACCTTCTGTTGGGATCCGACCAGGTCGACGGCGTGCTGATGACCGGCTACTTCGGGGGTTACACCACCGAGCAGACCAACCTGACTCAGCCGGAGCTGACGACTGCTCGCCAGATCGCTGAGACGGTCTCGGCACAGGGCAAGCCGCTCGTCGTCCAGACCATCCACCCCGACAGCCGAACCAGTCGGCTGTTGCGAGCCGCAGGGATCCCGGTCCTCCGAGACACCGACCGGGCCGGCAATGTCCTGGCCGGGCTGGTGGCGCCGGACCGTGCGCCGGGCGAGGTGTTGCCTGCGCTGCCACCGCCTGCCCCGCCGGTCTCCGACTCGTCGTACGCCGCGGCGCGAGCGCTGTTCCGCGATGCTGGCATCGACTTCCCGGTGGCTATGTCGGTGACCGACGTCCACGGCCTGGAGGCAGCACTCGACACCCCCGGCCTGACCTTCCCGGTCGTCTTGAAGGCCACCGGTCTGGCCCACAAGTCCGAGAGGGGTGGCGTCGTGCTGGGCCTGGCCGACCCTGACCAGGCGCGCGCGGCGTACGACGACCTGGTCGCTCGACTCGCTCCCCCGACCGTCTCCGTAGAGGCGATGGCGGACGTCTCCGGCGGAGTCGAACTGATCATTGGCTGCGTGCGTGACCCGAAGTTCGGACCGATCGTGATGGTGGGTCTGGGCGGGGTCTTCGCCGAAGTCCTGAGCGACACGGAGTGCGCGATCGCCCCGGTGACCGCGGCGACCGCCCGGCGCATGCTGACGAGGTTGAGAGGCGCGTCGTTGCTCCTGGGCGCGCGCGGCTCGGCGCCGGTCGACCTGGAGGCCCTGGCCGAGGTCGTCTCCACGGTTTCCGAGGTCGCGGCCGCTCATCCCGAGATCGCGGAGCTGGAGCTGAACCCGGTGCTCGCGCGCGCCGACGGGGTGCTCGCGCTGGACGCCCGCACGGTGCTCGTCGAGCCATAAGTGGTCCGGGGCGGCACCGCGCCCAACCAGCAGGACGCTGATCCTCTCGAGGAGCTGCGGGGCCGGTGGACGACCCGGCCACGAGGGCGCCAGCAGAGATCTTCGAGATGTTGCTCGACACACCGGGATTTGTCGCAGCGTCTGTCTCCGGCGTCAGTCGACCGGTAGCATGTGCTCGAGCATCGCGCCGGTGGCACGCTGAAAGCGCTTGCGGGCGCGCCCGTCGGGCACGGTTCCCGGCAGCGCCAGTTGCAGCTGCAGTAGCCCGATCCACAGTGCATAGGCGTGGACGGCGGCGTCCGCTGCCGCAGTCGGACTGAGGCCAGCTTGGCGCAGGGTGCTGGTCATGTAGTCGATCCGGCGTCGGCTGACCTGGTCCATGGCCTGTGCGACCAGAGGGTGGGTGGTGTTGCCGAGCAGGTCGATCTCGGCGTGCGCGATGGGTATCTCGGCGATGACGAGGTCGAAGATGCGGCGCATCCGTTGCACCGGGTCGGGCGTCTCGTCGACCGTGCTGATGATCCCCTCGGTCTCCGCACTCCACAGGTCGAGCACCGCCCCTACCAGGGCGTCACGGTTGGTGAAGTGCCAGTAGAAGCTGCCTTTGGTCGCGGCGAGGCGGGCGGCCACGCGCTCCACCGCGACGCCGGCGAGCCCTTCTTCGAGCAGCGCCTCAAAGCCTGCCTGGGCCCAGTCGTCTGCCGAGAGGCGGGAGCCGACGCGCGTCATGACCGTACGCTACCGTACAGAGTGGCATACGGTTGCGTACGGAGAATGGGAACGATGATTGAGAACGTGCACGAACGGCGGATCGCTGCGTCGGCCGAGGCAGTCGGTGAGCTGCTGGAGACCTGGGGCTCTGCCGGTGACCGCTTCTGGCGCACCGACGTTTCGGAGCCCGCATGGCTCGACCGGGGGTTGGAGGTCGGCTCGTGTGGAGGTCATGGGCCGGTGCGCTACACGGTGACGCACCACGTCCCGCGCCGTCGGGTCGACCTGGCCTTTGAGCCCGGCCTCGGGCTGAGGGGTCGCCACACCTTCGAGATTCGGCCCGCCGGGGCCTACGCCTGCGTGCTTCGGCACGAGCTGGTGACAACGACCGAGGGTTGGCTCACGCTGCTCAGGCCGTTGCTTGTCGTCCTGCACGACGCGACCGTCGAGGACGTCCTCGATCATGTCGAGCGCGAGCTAACCGGATCGGCGGATCGGGTACAGCCCACCAGGCCCGTTGTCCGCTTTCTCGGGCGCACTTTCCGATCGCGGGCCGTCGAGAACTGTGCGGAGTGTCCTCGAGACTTCGCTCCGGGTCTCGGCCCGTTCGACGCCAGCGACTGCTTCACCACCGTGGTTCTTCCCGGCGACCCGATCGAGCCTCGCCGCTGGGCCGAGCAGGTGTTCGGACGTCCGCCCCGGTGGGTGGGGTTCCTGCTCCGGCTGCGCGACGCCGCAGTCCGACCTTTCGGCCTGCGGACGCCTGGGCGCACACGCCCCGCAACGGGCTTCCCGGTACTGACGTCCGACGGCGATGAACTCGTCATGGGAATCGATGACGGTCACCTCGATTTCAGGGTCAGGGTTACTGTGCGAGACCGTCATGTGCACGTGACGACCGGCGTCAGTATCAACAACTGGCTCGGGCACATCTACTGGGCCGTCGTCCAGCATGTCCACCCCCGCGTGGTCCGGTCGATGCTCGGTTCGATGCCCTTCCCTGCCGTGTCATCGAGCGGAGCGACCGCGTCCGGTAGGCGAACGCGGCAGCAGGACATTCATCCCCAAGGACCATCGGCCAGCGCGAAACTGACCGGCGGTCTCCCGGGGAGGTCGAGCGCGCTCCGGTAACGGTTCAACTGTCGGGACATGGCGTCCTCGGGCTCCGGTGCCTGCTCAGGGGAGGTCTCGCCGCATGATCAGGCGCGGCATTCGGCTCGCCACGGCGTCGGTGGTGCCGATGACCCGGAATCCGGCTCGTTCGAACATCGACCTGGTTCCCACGAACGCCATAGTCAGGTCCATCCGTCCTGGAGGGTCGACCGGGTGCGCCTCCACGGCGGGGGCCCCGTGCGCGGCCGCATAGGCAACCGCACCTTCGATCAGTGGTGCTGTCACGACCTGTGCGCGATGGCCGGGGCGGACAACGATGCACACGATGCTCCATACCGGCAGGTCGTCGATGGGCCGCATGAGTCGCGAGCCGGTCAGACGCGTGATCTCGGTGCGGGGACCGGTGTTGTACCAGCCCACCGGCTCGCCGTCTCGGTAGGTCACCACCCCCGGCGAATGATCACGCTCGCACAGGCGCCGCATGGCTTGCTCCCGGCTCCCGCCACCCAGCTCCTCGATCCCCCAGCCCGCAGCCGGTGGGACAGGCACCAGCAGTGCTTGGCGCGACGGTTGCCGTTGATGACGTCAGCAAAGTCCTCGAACCGGTCCGGTGTCACCGGGTGTGTCTCCCAGCTCATGAAATCACTCCATCACGGGGCCCACCGGCCCCGGAGCCCGGATCGCTCACCAGGACGTCAGTTGGGTCGTCGAGCCGTCCAAGTATGTCGAGGGTCGAGGACCGGCACCGCCGAACAGATACTGAATGGCAAAGGCGAACTCCACCGAGACCCAGAGGCTGCCTGATGGGCCGGTCGGGATGTCACAGCTGCCGGCGGCGGGATGTGCGCGAGGCTGCCCCTGGACGCGCGTCGGCAGATCGAGTCCGCGGGCGACCAGTCACTGCAGGGCCAGCACGTCGAGCGTTGCGGTGACAGCGAGCTCGCCGATGCCGGGCGCTACGTCTGGTCCTTTCGGAAGACGACGATCAGTACGCGGAGCACGAGCACGGCCGCCACGACGAACAAGGCGTACCCGAACAGCGTGAACAGCCGGACGGTCTCGGTGACCTGCGGCCCGCCGGGGTTCGCGAGCAGCAGCACAGCCATGAGGCCAGCGGCGGAGCCGAGCAGGCTCAGCAGCGCCTGGTGCAGCATGTCGGTGATTACCCGGCGGTCACGGCTGTCGGCCAGCAGCCGGACGTTGAAGTTGAGGCGTCCGCGCTCGGCGGCGTCGGCGATGCGGTCCATCCGACGCGGCAGTCGACGCAGCACCGGTAGTAGTGCGGCCAGTTCCTCCTCCGCCGATTGTCGAAGCCGCCGCGGGGTCAACGCCTCGGCGGCGCGGCCCCGTCCGGTCTCACGTGCCGCTGACATCAGGTCGAAGTCGGGGTCAACGACCAATAGGGTGCCCTCGAGTGTCGCGAACGTCCGGAAGACCGCGGCCACTTGCGGCGGGATAGCCAACCGGTGCGAGGTGACCAGGGCGAACAGGGCGGTGAAGACAGCGGCTCCCGTGGTGGAACCCGGCGAGGTGTACCGCACGATCAGCGCACCGAGAGCGCGCTCCAGCTCGCGTTCATCGATCTCTTCGGGCCGGTCGACGAGCTCGAGCAATGCGTCGCTCGCGGCGAGGGAGTCGGTCCGGCCGATTGCCGCCATCAGGCGTCCGATCGCCGCCTGGGTGGTCCCGTCGAGGCGACCCACCGACCCGAGGTCCAGCAGCGCGAGCGTCCCGTCGTCGTCGACCAGCACGTTTCCCGGGTGCAGGTCGACGTGGAAGACCCCGTGCGCCAGCACCTGGTCGAACACGGTGTCCAACAGGGCTGCGGCGATCCCCGCGCGCTCGGCGTGGCCGAGTGCCGCGAGGACGGGTTCTGCTGCACCGAGCGGTGTCCCGGCCATCCGCTGCATCACCAGCACGCGCTCCGTGCACCACCAGGCGTGCGGCTCCGGTACCCGGACTCCGTTGCGCCCGGAGGCCTCCAGGGCAGCGGCGATGGCCCGCAGGTTGTCGCGTTCGGTGGTGAAGTCGAGTTCCTCTCGCAGTGCCAGGGCGAAGCCGGACGCGAGGCCTGCCAGGC
>JALYQN010000059.1 GCA_030855835.1 Actinomycetota bacterium
GCACTTCTCCAGCGCCACCACCGCACAGCAGGTCTCGGCGCTGTACGCCGAGGTGCTGCACTCCGAGCGACCCGCCGGGCAACCGGCGTGACGATCCTCTGCTACCACGCCGTCGACCCCGACTGGCGGTCCCCGATGTCGGTGCACCCCGCGGACTTCGCCAAACAGGCGGCTTGGCTGGCCAAGCACCGGCGGGTGCTCCCGCTCGCAGCCGCGGTCGACCGGCTCGACCGGTCCGGGCGCCTGCCCTCCGGCACCGCCGTCATGACCTTTGACGACGGCTTCACCTCGGTGCTCGAGCACGCGCTGCCGGTGCTGCAGCGACACCGGCTGCCGGCGACGGTGTTCCTGGTGGCTGAGACCCTCACGCCGGTTGGCCGGGCGGTCGACTGGGTGCGCACACCTCCCCCGTTCCCGCTGCGCACGCTGTCTCGCGACCAGGTGCTGTGGATGCGCGACGCCGGCGTCGACTTCCAGTCGCACAGCTGGGCCCACCACGACCTGCCCGACCTGGACCCGTTGGCCTGCGAGCAGGACCTGCGCGACAGCCGGGAGCTGCTCGAGGACCTGCTGGGAGGGCCTGTGACGGCCTTGGCCTACCCACGCGGGCTCCACGACCATCGGGTCCGTGCCGCGGCCGAACGGGCCGGCTATGCCCTCGCCGTGGCACTGCCCGAGCACGGCGAGCAACCGGGGCCGTACGCGGTTCCGCGGGTGGGGGTGTACGGCGGCAACGGCCTACGGACGCTGCGGCTCAAGTCGGCCCGGTCGTACCTGCCGCTGCGGCACCGGGTGCTGCACGCCCTGCGCCACCGGTCGTCGACTCCCTGAATTCTCGGTTTTGCGGACGTGGGCAGGGCGACCCGGGTACAACAGCGGGTGGGCCCGCCCGATCGGGCCCTGCGACCCAACCCCCGCACCGAAGGACGCGATCATGACGATGGCCGTACGCGCCGCGACGGTGCTGCTGTCCGTGCTCCTCGCGATGACCGCGCTGGCAGCGCCTGCTCAGGCCGCCTATGACTCCACATCGTCGACCCGGTGGACGCCGGACGGCCCGGTTCGTGCGATCGCGGTGGCGGCCGGCGTGGTCTACATCGGCGGGTCGTTCAACACGATGACCAACGCCTCCGGCGACAAGGAGCCCGTCGGCAATGTGGCGGCACTGGACGCCGTGACCGGCGACCTGGTGACGAGTTGGAACGCAACCACCGACGCCGGTGTCCACGCACTGACGGTGTCCGCCGACCGCACCCGGGTGTTCCTCGGTGGGAACTTCCTGCAGGTGAATGGGCAGGACCACAAGCGGCTGGCTGCCGTGTCGGCGGTCGACGGCGACCTGGACGCCGGTTGGGACGCACAAGCCACCGGCATCGTCAACGACCTGCTCGTCCGGCAGGACCGCGTCTACGTCGGCGGCGCCTTCCGCTCGCTCAACAAGGACTCCGCCGGACGGCTGGGCGCGCTCAGCGCGACGACAGGCGTGCGCGACCTCGACTTCAGGGCCTCCGCGAAGGACCCGATCAATGCGCTGGACACCAGCGCCGGCCGGCTGGTCGCCGCCGGCCGCTTCGACCAGGTCAACGGGAAGCCACGCTCGCAGCTGGCCGCAGTCGACCTTGCCACCGGGAAGCTTTCCAGCTGGAAACCCCCGAAGATCTGCCCGGACTGCGGCAACGTCTGGGACCTGGCCACCGGCGGGGGACGCGTGTACGCGGGCGTGTCCGGGTTCGGCGGCCGGTTGGTCGCTCTGAACCCTCGGACCGGGGACGTGCTCTGGCGGGTCTTTGCCAACGGTGACGTCCAGGCCGTCTCGTTCGCCGACGGCCTCATCTATGCCGGTGGACACTTTGGTGCCAGCTTCGGGGGGGAACCCCGCATCGACCTGGCCGCGGCCAACGCGGCCACCGGCGCCGTGGACCCCGACTTCAAGCCGAAGGTGTTCGACCGCTTCCCAGGCATCCGGGCGCTGGTCGCGACGCCGGGCGCTCTGTACGCGGGCGGGGAGTTCAGTGGCGGCGTAGGAACACCCGGCGAGTCGCCCTTCTTCGCCACGTTCGACCCGTTCTGACCGGACGCCGTCGGACTCACCCTCGCAGGTCGTACCCGTAACGCAGCATCAGCGGGAAGGCCGTCGCGACTACCGCGAGCCGGTCCTGTGAGCGCATCCCGGTCCGCCACTTCTCGTCCACGGTGATGTCGACGCCACCGGTGGTGAACCGACTGGGGTTTCCAGCCACGATGTGGCTCGGCCGCAGCACGACCCGGTGGTCGCCCTCGAACGGCGCCTCGCCGGGTTCACCGATGAAGTCGAGGATCTGGCGCATCGAGTCCCGGGGGGTACGGCAGAAGTCCTCGTAGCGGATCCGCAGCCACCTGGTGTCCGGCAGCTGTCGGCGCAGCCAGTCCGCGGTCAGGCTGTTGGCTGCCCAGCGCTGCACCGACCTGGGCAGTCGCCGGGTGCCCATCGCCCGGGTGATTCCGTCCACCGTGTACGGCTTGGGCCGCTGCCAGGAGTAGGCGACGGCGCGCGGGTCCCGGACCAGCTGGAGCACATAGAGGTCGACGTCCGGCAGCCCGGCCAGGACCGCGGCGTCCTGCGGCCGTTTGGACGTGTCGACAACCACCTGCGACCCCGTCGTCGCGCTGAAGGCGTGGATCGCCTCGGACATCACCGTTCGGACCCGGACCAGCTCGGGCCAGTCCGTCTCGCCCCCTGCCGCACTGCGCATGAGCCGCCGAAGGTGCCTGCGGTCGGTGATCGAGCGCTGCCAACCGATGAGCTGCTCCGCCGTGCACTCACCGAACGTCTCGCGGCAGCGGGTGGTGACCTGCTCGATGACACCGCCCCATACCGGGCACAGCTGCGGCTCCTGTCCACACGCGCACGGCCGTTGCTCCACAACACCGTGCTCCCACAGCCAGCGCAGCTCGCCGGCGCTGCCGATGCCTTCCACCTCGCCCAGGATGCTGGCAAGGACCGTGGTGCCGCTTCGCCCGGCGCCCACGATCGACAGCGTTTTGACCGGGGCCCTGATCGGGGCCTTGATCGAGGGTGCGCGGTCAACCATCGAAAGTTTCCCTTCCATACACTCAGGCAACGCCGTCGAGACCAGCGTTCGCCTGTAATACCTGAACGTGCTGACCTACCATGCATTGAACGCAAGGGCGCGTCAGCCGGATGGCTGAACCCCTGTCGATCAGGGGGCTTGACGCAGGTCGCGCCGATTCTGGCGCACTGAGCAGCCCCGAGGCCTGCGAGGTGACGGATGCGCGCTCCCCGACGGACGGGTCTCGTCGTCGTCGCGTTCACCTTGCTGGTGGCTCTCACCGTCATCCTCGGCTTCGCCCGTGGCGGCAACGGCGACGAGCCACCGCCATCACCGACATTGACGCCCACCACACAGCCGCAACCCAATGAGCGGCCGGCACTCCGGGCGTTCGAGGGCGACTCGTGGTGGAACACGCCCGTCCCGTACGACGCGCCGCTGGACCCGTACGGAGCCGACATCCTGGAGTTCTTGAGCACCGGGGAGGAAAGCGGGGACGGCTGCCTGAAGCTGGCCGGCGCTGGGTCCAGCCCGTGGGGGCAGCCGTTCTACTGGTCCACACTGTCGGACCCGACGTACGACATCCAGGGCATCCAGAGCCCGGAACGACCCCCGGAGCTGGACCAGCTGCGGATCCCCTCCGACGCCTCGCCTGGCGACAACAACGACGGGAACATCTCCATCTTCGACGTCGACAAGGGCTACGTGGTCGCCCTCACCGACGCCAGCTACGACGAATCAAACAACGAATGGTCTGCCAGCGGCGGCTCGGTGACATACCTGGACTCGAACGGCCTGTACGCCAGGACGGGTGAGTCCGACGACCCGCGTAACACCGGCACCCACCGTGGCAACAACGGCGCGGTGCTGGCGGCGCGTTGGGACATGGTGGAGGCCGGTGCGATCAACCACGTGCTCAAGGTCGCCGTCGGCCCGGAGGTCTCGGAGCGCTTCGTCTTCCCGATGGTGGGCTCGGACGGTGACTACAGCGGCGATGACCCCGCGGTTCCCCCACAGGGTCTCCGGCTGCGGATCAAGCCGGCGGTGGACCTGGATGAGTTGAACCTGCACCCGCAGGCCCTGGTGATTGCCGAGACTCTGCAGCGCTACGGTTTCTACATCGGTGACTCGGGGGGGACAACGGCCTTGAAGCTGGAGAACACCGAGGCCGAGGGACGCGGCCAGCTGTGGCAGCTCACGTCTGACGACCTGTGCGGGCTGCCGTTCACCCCGGAGTACTGGGACGTCATCGCCGAGGGTTACGACCCGAGCGGCTTGTGACCGGCTCCGCCTCCCCGTCAACGACGGTGCCGACCTTTCTGTACATCGGGACCAGCAAGGCAGGCTCGACCTGGCTGTTCAACGCCCTGGCGGTGCACCCACAGGTGTACCTGGCCTCCAGCAAGGGCCTGTACTACTTCGACCAGCACCTCGACCGCGGCGAGGACTGGTACCTGCGCCACTTCGCCGCCGCCAAGGACGAGGTGGCGCGTGGCGAGATCTCTCACTCGTACCTGTCCTCACCCGGTGCACCGGACGCCATCGCGGCGATGAACCCCCGGATGCGGTTGCTGGCATGCCTGCGTGAACCGGTGGACCGCGCCTTCTCCGACTACCTCGACCTGGTCAAGAACGGCCAGCACGACGGCTCGTTCGAACAGGCCCTCGAACGATTCCCCCGCCTCGTCGACCGCGGCCGTTACGCCACCCACCTGCAGCGCTACGTCGAGCGGTTCGGGTCCGATCAGCTGCATGTCAGCGTGTTCGACGACCTGCGGGTCGACCCACAGGCGTACGCCGACGGTGTCTTCGGCTTCCTCGGCGTCGACCGCCTCGAGCTACCGGCCTCCGCGCTGCAGCGACGCATGCCGGCCGGCCGGATGCGCAACCCGACAGCAGCCGCGGCGGCCAAGCGGGCCTCCCGGCTCGTGCTCCGGCTGGGATTGGGCCGGCTGCGCTCCCGGGTCAAGCGGTCGACGGCTATCCGGCAGGCGCTTTACCGGCCCTACGCCGACGATCGTCCTACCGCAGATCCAGCCACCACAGCGCAGCTGCGGACGGTCTTCGCGCCGGAGGTGCGGGCTTTGGACGACCTGTTGGCCACCCCGGTCTCTGTCCGCTGGGGGTACCCCGGGGACGCCCCGGGTTGAGATCGGTCCGGGCGGTCAGGCCCCTGCGGGGGCAGTGGCGTGGCTCAGCAGCCTCGCCGCTTCGTCCCTGATGTAGGTGTTAGCGACTCGCTGCCCGGCCGCGCGCGCTCGCGAGACCGGCCCATGCCCACCCGCCGCGGAGTCCACCAGTGCCGACCACTTGTCCAAGACGATGAGCAGTTGGTAGCACCGCACCTCGTCCCGCGGAATGTCGCCAGGACCGAAGTAGCCGCGCAGGACCGCCTCCTCCCGACGGCCCAGCTCGGCCGCGCCGTACGCCGCGCCCCTGGTGTGCACCTGCAAGCCCAGCAGCCGGAGGCCGACCAGGAAGCGGCACAGGTCCTCATGCCGCGGGACGCGCCACCGCGGCATGGGGTCGAAGACCGCGACCCGCCCGTGCTCGTCGATGAACATGTTCCGGGGAGCGAAGTCGCCGTGACCGACCGCGAGCGGAAGCCAGACCGGCAGCACCTCGGCGGCCAGTGCCGCACCGCGCGATGCGGTCTGGCCGACCAGCCGCCGGCCGACATGCTCGGTGAGGAAACCGTCGTAGGCGTCGAAGCGCTCCGCGACGCAGTCACGGGTCTCCTGGCGGGCCGGCAAGGATTGGGCGGGCATCCGGTCGTGAAAGGTCCGCAGCCAGGTGCCGACGTTGTGCCACGTCGAGGATGGCGCCGCACCCGCACCCAACCGGGGCAGCCAGAAAGGGAGGAGTCGGCTCTCGGCATGCAGCGCGTCGCGCAACGTCCGGGCGTCCACGTAGTCCATCAGCAAGGTGGCCTGCCCGGGCAGCATCCCCAGGGGCCGCACGGCATCGAACGTCCCCGGGCCCGCGGCGGCGATACCCACCATGGCGCGCAGGCCGGCATGCTCATGGACGGTGAGCTCCTCCACTCCGGCCACGTCGGTACGCAGTCGGGGGCGCGGCGCCGGCACGGATCGCTCGGTCCCGGCGCCAGCTGCGGGCCGTCTGACCTTCGCCAGCACCCGGTGCTCGCTGTCGCGTGCCTGCACCCTCACCACGTACAGCGAGCAGCTCGGTCGGTCGCTGAGGGTACGCAGGCTGATCTGGACCGGTCCGGCGAGCTCGGGATACCACCGCGCCGCCTGGTCGGCGACGTGCTCGGTGATGGACTCCTGCAATGAAACTGACACTCTGTAATTGTCTCATAACAACGTGTGATTGTCCTGAGAACTGCGAACCTCTACCCGCAGATGCCAGCGGTGTCAGCGCTGGTGGGACGGCTCGACGGGGTAGTGTCCGGCTCGCTCCTCGCCCTGGTCGTCGTCATCGAAGAAGGTCGGCGGCTCGTCGTCGTCCCGGCTGTGCAGCCCGGTGCTCGGCGTCTCGTCGACCTGCTGGTGAGACTCGCGCCGGAAGGTGCCCGCACGGCGGGTGCGGACCAGCACCACCCCGCCCAGGTCCCCGTCCAGGTACTCGTCGGCCAACAGCCGCAACGCGCCGAGCGCGATGCCCTCGGGCACCACGAGCAGGGTCATGGCCGTGTCCGGTCGGCTGGTGCGCTCCTCGACGGTAGGGCCGTCGACGAGCACCAGCTCGGTCCGGTCGGCGTCCGGCACCCGCGCCTTGCGACCACCACGCCGGGTTACCAGCTCCCACAGCGTCGGCAGGTCGTGCTCCCCGCCCTGGCTCACGAAGACGTTGCGGCTGCGCCCGAGCAGCTTGGCCATCACCGTCGACAGTCGGTGTCGGACGCTTACCGCCGAGCGCGGGCTCACCAGCAAGATCACCGGCGAGCCACTGGACAGCAGCCGGCGGCACAGCGACCCGAGGCCGTGGGTGTCTCGCTCGTTGACCTCACCCCGCCCGCGGGGCAGGGTCACGCGACCGAGCACGGGGGCACCCGTGGCGTCTCTGGCCGACTCGGCGTCGAGCACCGGGCGGCGCAGCACCAGCAACAGCGTGACCAGCGCGACGCCGACAAACAGGCCGGCGAGAATGCCGATTGCGATAGTGAGTGGTCCGCCAGCGAGCTCGGGTTCCGCGGTGGCCGGCAGCGTGGCTTCCTGCGCAACGCTATAGCTGCCAAGAGCACTGCTCGAAGCGTTGAGCTCCAAGACGAACTCTGTGGCTGCGGTGTCCGCCAGGTCTGCCGCAACGGCGGGGTCGCTGTCGCGCCCGATGACGGTGAAGGCGACACTGTCCTGGTCGGCGACAACCTCCACCAGGTCCGGGACCACCGAGGTAGTGCCCGATAGGTCGTATCGCGTACGGACAACCTGGGCTACCGCGCCGTCGCTGAAGATATTTTCGACCGTTTTGGGCAGGGCATCAAGCGACGGGATCTTTACTTCACCGGTCGCGGCAACCGTGGCCTCTGCTTCGTACACATCCTCCGCCTGGCTCAGCACGAATGGCACCAGCACCCCGACCAGGACAGTCGTGAGGACGACCACCCAGGCGAACTTGCGCAGCCCCCAGGCCAACGTCCCGAACACGTCTCCACCTCGATCCATGACCGATCCTTCCGTTCTGTTGCGCATCTGTGGGTCATCTGGGTGGCTCGGTGTGCGACTCATCCGATCGCATCTCGGCCGTACGGGAGCACGACGCTTCCCGTGGAGTTGAAGCCACCGCAGCTTGTCGGGTCGTCGAAGTCGACGTAGTCATAGTCGACGATGGTGTTGCCGGCCCGGTTGGGGCTCAGGTCGCCCGCGTCGGCTTCCTGGAAGAACAGCTGCTCATCAGCCGTCGGGTCCTCCGAAGCGATGCCGAGGTTCTGTTGCACCTTGGCTCGCTCTTGGCCTTCCAAGTTGTCGAGTCGGCGGCTACGGACGAGCGTCCGCGTGCTCACGCCACCGAGGATGTTCCGTTCGATGCGGACCTCACGAGTCTCGCCGGCCAGCGCGATGGCGGTGTCCGAGTCGTAGAAGGTGTTCCAGCGCACCAGCACGTCAACAGGCCCGCCCGTGTCCGGACCACGGTTGCGGCCGAGCAGCAGGTTGCGCCCCGCTTCGACGTCGAAGAACAGGTTGCGTTCGATCACGCCCGGCCCGGCACCGTCCGGCATGTCTCCGACGGTCAGGTTGCTCCCCCGGACGATAGCGTCGGACCCGACTAA
>JALYQN010000079.1 GCA_030855835.1 Actinomycetota bacterium
GCGCCGCCGAGCGCCGCAGTCAGGACACACAGGGTCACGAGGCGGTTTGTCAGGAACATGGCGTCACTCCTTGTACATGATCGGGCCTATTGCGTTATATCATGACAGTGAGTACCGGTCCGCACTCGCGCCGTAGCTGCTGCGAGAGCGGTTGCGTTCCAGGCGTGCCGGGGTTGGTGAGCCGGGGAGGTGGAGCAGTGGGTCCCGCATCGGGTCTGGGCAACGTGCGACCCGGCCCTGCCACCGGCGCGGAGTGGCAGGTGCTGGACGAGCTCGACGTGGTGGTCTTCCAGACCGACGCTCCGGGCAACTGGACCTACCTGAACCGTGCGTGGACGACCATCACCGGCTTCTCGGTGGAGGAGACGCTGGGCACGAACTTTATGGACTACGTCCACCCGGACGAGCGCGAGCGGACCCTGGCGATGTTCATGGCGGTCATCGCGGGCGCCGCGGACGCGTGTCACCACGAGACCCGCTACCGCACCCGTGCGGGTGCATACCGGTGGCTGGAGCTCAGGGCGAACCTGCTCTTCGACGAGTCCGGCGTGCTGGTCGCAAACTCGGGGACACTCGTCGACATCACCGCGCGGCGGGAGGCAACGCGGACCGCCGAGGAACGCGTCGAGCTGGCGGGGCTGGTGGCGCGCGAGGAGTCCTTTGACGACCTGCCGATCGGCGGCATGCTGCTCGACGCCGACCTAAAGGTGCTGGGCTGCTCGCCGACGGCGCAGCGCCTCCTCGGCTACCCCCTCGGCACCGGGGAGAGGTTCGCGGAGCTGCTGCCGCGGTTCGACATCCTCGATGGTCGAGGCGAGCCACTCTCGCCGCAGTGGGGCCCGTTGGCGACGGCGGTGCGGACCGGGCAACGGCAGTACGCCGAGCTGCAGTGGCAGCCGCTCGACGGCGGGACGCGACTCTCGATCCAGACCACCGTCATTCCGTCCGTCGTGAGCGACAACCTGGTCGCCGAGCTGGTCGTCCTGCTCCAGGACGTGACCGAGCTGCGGGGTGCGGAGCTCCGACAGGCTTCGGTGGCACGGCTCGGTCAGCGGGCGCTCGAGGCGGCGTCCCTGGACGAGCTGTTCCAAGAAGCGGTGTCCCTGGTCGTACGGGTCCTGGCGACCGACCAGGCACGGCTGTTCGTCGCGGGTGACGACGACGCCCTGCGTACGCGGGCCTACGTGGGGAGTCGGGGCGCGACGGACGCTCCGGAAGCCGGGGCCCCGCGCGAGCTGGT
The DNA here is from genome assembly GCA_030855835.1 of Actinomycetota bacterium. Taxonomy (GTDB): domain Bacteria; phylum Actinomycetota; class Actinomycetes; order Propionibacteriales; family Nocardioidaceae; genus JACCVL01. Next base: position 1,241 of record JALYQN010000079.1, read on the forward strand.
CCGGCTCGCCGGAGAGGCTCTGCGTTCGGAGTCGCCGGTGGTCACCGGCGAGGGCGGGACACCCGGCGCCGACGAGACGCTGAGCTCGTCGTCGTTGAGCGTCCCCGTCGGTGGTTCCCTGGGGCCGCGCGCGGTGCTGCAGACGCAGTCCGCGACGCATCGTGCCTACCGCAGCGAGGAGATCAGCTTCATGCAGAGCCTGGCGAACGTCGTCGTGGCGGCCATCGGTCGACGTCAGGTCGAAGAGTCGGCCGTGTCGCAGTCTCTGCACGACCCGCTCACCGGACTGGCCAACCGTCGGCTGCTACGGGACCGGCTGGCCCAGACGTTGCACGCCGGGCGGCGCGATGACCGTGCGCTGGCGTTGCTGCTCGCCGACCTCGACCGGTTCAAGGACATCAACGACTCGCTCGGCCACGACGTCGGCGACGAGATCCTCCGCGTCGTTGCCTCCCGGCTGAATGCGGCGACCCGGCCGGTCGACACGGTCGCTCGCCTCGGGGGCGACGAGTTCGTCGTTCTGCTGCCGGGGCTGTCCATGGTGGAGGACGCCGCCCGCGTGGCCCTCGAGCTCCGCGACCGCATCTCCGCACCGATGCACGTCGCCGGACTCACCTTGCAGGTGCAGTCGAGCTTCGGGGTGATCGTCGCCCCTACCCACGGCGACGAGTCCTCGATCCTGCTGAGACGCGCCGACGTGGCGATGTACCAGGCCAAGTCGACCGCGACTGGCTGCAGCGTCTACAGCGCGCAGCATCACGAGAACCGGTTGGGTCGGCTGGCCTTGCTCCAGGACCTGCCCGGGGCGCTCAACGGCGACGAGCTCTTCCTGCACTACCAGCCGAAGGTCGACCTCGTCAGCGGGAACACGACCGGGGTCGAGGCACTGGTGCGGTGGCAGCACCCCAAGCAAGGGGTGTTGCTGCCCGACGGCTTCGTCCCACTGGCAGAACAGAACGGGCTCGCCGAGTCGCTCACCCACGCCGTGCTGGCCTCGGCGCTCGCGCAGGCGCGCCGCTGGCTCGACCGAGGCGTCGCGCTCCCGATCGCGGTGAACATCTCGCCGCAGCTGCTCCGTGACCCCCACCTGTGTGCAGCAGTCAATCGGCAGCTGGTGGAAGCAGACGTGCCCGCCGGGATGCTACGCCTCGAAGTGACCGAGAGCGGCGTCATGCAGGATCCGGTCGCTGCCGCGAGGGTCCTCGCCGACCTGCAGGAGATCGGCGTGCTGGTGGCGGTGGACGACTTCGGGACCGGCTACTCCTCGTTGGACTTCCTTCGGCGGATCCCGGTCGAGGAGCTGAAGATCGACCGGTCCTTCATCACCCCGCTGGTGAGCGACTCGCGGGACGCCTCCATCGTGCGGTCGGTCATCGACCTCGCGCACGAGCTGCAGATGCGGGTGGTGGCGGAGGGCATCGAGTCCGCCGACGCCCGCCGGCAGCTGGTCGGGTTCGGGTGCGACGAAGGCCAGGGGTACTACCTCGGCGTGCCCGGACCCGCCGACCAGATAGCCCTGCCGACCAGGTAGCCCTGCCGACCAGGAGCTGATCGAGCACCGCGCTAGAGCAGGCCGAGCTTGCTGGCCTCGTACACCGCCTCCGCCCGGCGCGCGACGCCGAGTTTGCGCGGGAAGGCGCCGCGCGCCCCAGTGGTCTGGTTCCGCCTGTCAGATGGTCAGAGGTCTGCCGTGTCGAGGGTGCCGAGCCGCACCCCCGACTGGAACGCCGTTCACGGATGCTGCGGTGACCCGGCGGGAATCCAGCCAGGGTCGTCGCCGCAGCTCGACCGCCGGTCGCCAGTGCCGATGCTGCATACCCGGACCGGTGCGGTATGCGACCAGTCTCCACCAGCCGTCCGAAATCACGCCGCTGCGCGCTCACCCAGCCGTTGTCCACGGGTGGTGCTAAAAGGCGCTGAGAGCGATGACTGCTCGCTGGCCCGCTTTCGCCCGACCCGGCCGGCGCACACCTCAAGCCGCTGAGACCGGCCGTGAAGATGCGTGGGCCTCTGCGGGCTCCGATCATGGGTCGACGTGTTCGACGGTGACGCGTCAGGAAGGGGTACCGCCATGTCCACGGTTCGCTCCAGGTGGGGTTCCCGCAGCGCCAAGGTTGTGGTGGGAGTGGTCGCACTCGCGGTGACCGGGCTGGTCACGTCGATGGCGCTCACCGGTCCAGCCACCGCAGGCGGAAGCGACGGCTACGACGGTGGATGGCCGACCGAGCTGGTTGACGGCGAGGCCGCGACGGCGTCGCGAGCTGCCCGTCCCAGCGACCAGGTGATCAGGTTGCGGGCCGGGGGCGGGCGCGAGACCGACGTCGACGCCGACGGGGACGGCGGGTTCAGCCCGGGGGACTACTTCGTGTTCGAGGAGCGGCTGTTCAGGCGCGGCGAGCAGGTTGGACGCGACTCGGTCCTAGGCATGATCAACCACCGCTCGATCATGTTTGACGGCACCCTCACCCGCGGGTCGGGGAAAATCGAGGTGGCTGGAACCGTCTTCTTCCGGGCCAGCGGGTCGATCCAGCTCGCGGTCACCGGCGGAACTGGTCGCTACCGCGACGCGGCCGGTACCTTCACCGTTCGCGATGGCGGTGAGGGTCCCAGAGCCCTGTTCATCATCAGGCTGGTCAACTGACGTTCGCGCCGACCGGGCGGTCAGCCGGATTGCCCACGGTGGCGGCATGTGGTCGGTCCCACCGGCACACGCGCGTAGCGGTGTCGGTGGGACCTCAAACACAGTTGCGTCGTCCTAATGCCAACCCGTGACGCTGGCGGCAGGGCCCTGAGGGCCAATGGACAGCAACCGAACCTGTCCCTCGACCATCCAAGCCCAGGGCTAGCACGGACGACGACTCCTCGCCGGCTGCCTGTCCTGGCCCGGCGGTCCCGGCTGCCCGGTTCGTCAAGCTCGCCAGGACGATCGACCGCTACCGCGCCTTGATCTGGAACACCCTCGAGCACGGACTGTCCAACGCCCGCTCCGAGGCGACCAACGTCCACCTGCGCGTCCTCACCCGCCGCGCCTACGACTTCCACACACCCGACGCGCTGATCGCCATGGCCATGCCGAACTTGTAGCCGAAACGGTCGCCGGCCGACCTCTCGGTGAAAAGAAGGACGTTGGGCGTCTTAGCTG
>JALYQN010000097.1 GCA_030855835.1 Actinomycetota bacterium
AGACCCAGGCGGTCACCTCCAACCTCGACCACGACCTGGGCGCCCGCAACGTCCACATCGGGCCCTCTGACCACATCCCGTGGCTGGACGACCGCAAGTGGGCCTACGTCCGCCTCGAGGGCCGGGCGTTCGGCGACGTGCCGCTCACCATGGAGTACAAGCTCGAGGTGTGGGACTCCCCCAACTCCGCCGGCATCGTCATCGACGCCATCCGCTGCGCCAAGATCGCCGCCGACCGCGGCAACGGCGGCCCCGTCCACCCCGCCTCGACCTACTTCATGAAGTCCCCCCCGATCCAGCAACCCGACGACCAAGGACGAGCAGCACTCGAAGCCTTCATCCACGGCCACACCAGCAACCCCGAGCCCTCGAGACCGGGTGCAGGCGGAGTGCGGCACTCGCCCTGAAACGTCCGGTTTGCCGCTCAACAGAGCCGATCTCGCGCTACCGGCTTCTAACCGCGCGCAGACGATCCAGACCGGTCCGGTGACCACGAGGCAAGTGCCGGTTGCGCTCTCGCCAGGTGACCCCAACGTGTCATGGTGGCGCCGGTCGGGTACCACAAGTTGTTCGTCCTCACCCCGCAGGGCGTTCCGGCGAAGGCCAAGTGGGTCCATCTCGGTCCCTGATCGACTTGTCCGACCCGATCCGGTGCTGAGAGTGACCAGGAACTAGCTTCCAGTTGGGAGTCTCGGATCCCTCGAAGGTGCTATGGCACGCAGGGGTGTGCAGCAGATACACATGGCCGCCTTGGCGACCGCGACCCGCGTCGCCGACCGAACGAAAACGGGGACTTCCTTGTGACACGTCTGCACCGGGCACGCCGCACGGCCGCCTTCCTGATCACCATGACCTGTGCGGTGGGCCTGCTCGCGGCCACGCCAGTGGCGGCACAGCTTCGAGGCGCCTCAGCGGCGTCTGCGTCCTCGGCCTGCGGGGGCCTACAGGCAGATGCCACGTTCACCCGCGAGGCAGCCGGTCTCGGCCGGTCGCACGCCTGCGAGCACCTGCGCGCCCGGCAGTCCACCGGGATATCGCACCCGTCGAAGGTTGCGGCGCGTGGCCAGGAGGCCGGTGCCGATCTCGCGTCGAGGGCTGCCGCCGATGTCGGCGCCTGGAGCGGTGCGGTGGACCCGGGCACCAAGACGATCGGGATCTCGGCGGTGCTGCTGCACACCGGCAAGGTGCTGCTGTTCGGCGGCAAGTACGCGACCACGGACAAGAACACCGCCGCCTACTTGTACAACCCGGTGACGAGGACGGGCCACGAGGTGCCGGCACCGGCTGCGGTGTACTGCGGCGGGGTGACCATCCTCAGCGACGGTCGGGTCTTCTCCTCCGGCGGCGCCTTCCCCAAGGTGCCGTACGGAATTCCGGACCAGTTCCTGTTCAACCCGGTCACCGAGCAGTGGGTCCGCCAACCCTCCACCGAGCGAGCCAGGTACTACCCGACCACCACCAAGCTCTCCAATGGCAGCGTCGTGGTGACCGCCGGCACGGAGGCGGACGGCACCACCCGCAACCCCCAAACGGAGGTGTACACCCCGCCGGCGAGTGGGGGGACCACCGGCAGTGTCAGAACTGTCGGACGCTCGCATCCCACGGTCTTCTACCCCCGGCAATGGACGATGCCGGACGGCAACATGCTGCAGATGGACAGCCGCAAGGTGTACAGGCTGAACACGAGCACCTGGGCGTGGACCCAGCTGCCGCAGATGCTGAGCGCCACCGGTCTCGGTGCGGCCGGTCTCATGCATCAGGGGGGGCCGCAGGGTTCCACCAAGGTCACTATGATCGGTGGCCTCAAGAGCGGCAGGGCGCACAATCTGGTGCAGCAGTTCAACTACGCGAATCCGGCCGCAGGTTGGACCTACGGCACCCCGATGCCTACCGCCCGCAGCCACATGAACGTCGTGCAGGTACCTGATGGGTCGGCGTTCGCGATCGGCGGCAACAGCGTGAGCTCGTACGACCAAGGCCAGACCCAGACCCTGCACTACGACCCGAAGGCCGACACGTGGGAGCCGATGGCGGTCCAGTCGGTGCGCCGGGCGTACCACTCGACGGCGGTGCTGCTGCCCGACGGCAGGATCATGTCTGCCGGTGACACCGGTCCGGGAGGCGGCCGCTCGGCCATCGACTTCTACTCCCCGCCCTACTTGAACCAGGGGCCGCGGCCCAGCATCACCTCAGCGCCTGGACAGGTCGGCCACGGCAGCAGCTTCTCAGTGAACGTGTCCGGCCCGGATACCTCACGCGCGGTTCTGATGGCACCGAGCGCGACCACCCACGCCAACGAGATGCACGCCCGCCACGTGGAGCTTGACGTCACCAAGGTCGCCGGTGGCTTCACGGCGACGGCACCGTCGGCCACGGTCGCACCACCCGGGTACTACATGCTGTTCGTGCTCACCCCCGCTGGTGTCCCCTCCGTGGCCAAGTGGGTCCACGTCGGCCCTTGACGGCCACCTACCACTGCCGGTTGCCCGGCCGGTTCGGACCGAGCCGGTTGCGGGGCAGGCACCCCGCGGCTCCGAGCGGCGGTCAGGCCGACTTCCTGGCCGCCGCCTTCTTCGCGGTCTTCTTGGCCGAGGTCTTCTTGGCGGCCTTCTTCGCCGCAGGCTTGCTCGCCGCCTGCTTCTTGGCGGCCGCCTTCCTGGTCGAGGTGGACGCGCGGCCGGCCGCCTTCCGGGTACCGGCCTGTTGGTCGCTCTGTTCGTCCGCGGGCCGGTCCTGCGCGCTGCCGTCGGTTGTCGCTGCCTTCCCTGCACCGGCAGCCGAACGCCCGGCGCGGGCCGACTCGACGCTCTTGCGCAGGGCGGCGACCAGGTCGACCACGTCGGCGTCCTCGCCGGTCTCGGTGGTGTCGGGGCGCAGCAGCTCCCGGGAGTCGTCCCCCTCGAGCTTGGCCTCGATCAGCCGTTGCATGGCGAGCTTGTAGTCGTCCTCGTACTGGTCCGGCTCGAAGTCCGAGGCGAGGCTCTCCACCAGGGAGGTGGCCATCGTGACCTCCTGCGGGCGCAGGTCGACGTCCTCGCCGAGCGAGCTGAAGTCGGCGGCCCGCACCTCGTCCGGCCACAGCAGCGTCTGCAGCACGATGACCTTGTCCCGCACCCGGAGCACGGCGAGCGTCTCGCGCTGGCGCAGGGCGACCTTGACCACGGCCATCCGGTCCGTACCGGTCAGCGCCTCCCGTAGCAGCGCATACGGCTTGGTGGCGCGGCCGTCCGGCTCGAGGTAGTAGCTCTTGTCCATCAACAGCGGATCGACCTGGTCGGCGGGGACGAACTCCATCACGTCGATCTCGTGCCCGCTGGCGACAGGCAGCTGGTCGAAGTCGTCGCTGGTCAGCATCACCAGCTGCCCGTCGTCGGACTCGAAGCCCTTGGCGATGTCGCGGTACTCGACCACCTCGCCGCAGACCTCGCAGGTGCGCTTGTAGCGGATCCGGCCACCGTCGGCCACGTGCACCTGGTGGAACCGCACATCATGGTCCCCGGTCGCGGCATACAGCTTGACGGGAATGTTGACGAGCCCGAACGCGACCGAGCCCTTCCAGATCGAACGCACCGCTCATCTCCTTGTCGCTGTCGCCGTCCCCGTACGCTCGCACAAGCAAAGCCCGGCAGCAGCATGACAGGTTCGAGGAGCCAGATGCCTGCATCGAGCACCAACACGGTGGAGATCGACGGTCGCCGGCTGAAGCTGTCCAACCTGTCGAAGGTGCTCTATCCCGAGGCCGGGTTCACCAAGCACGACGTGATCACCCACTCGATTGCGGTAGGCGACGCGCTGCTGCCCCAGCTCGCCGGCCGGCCGGCGACCCGCAAGCGTTGGCCGGACGGGGTGGAAGCCGCAGCCGGAGCGTTCTTCGAGAAGAACGTGCCGCGGGGGACACCGTTGTGGGTGCGTACAGTCGAGCTGGACTCTCCCGGCAGCCAGGCCCGCGAACGGGTGACCTACCCGG
>JALYQN010000116.1 GCA_030855835.1 Actinomycetota bacterium
GTTGCAGGCTGTTGCGGATGGTCTCTCCGGGGTGTTTCGCGACGTTGCGCGGCTGCCAGTTGACCGCGCTGGTGGAGTGCTCCATCAGCAGCCACGGTCGCCCGCGCGCAAGACCACGCGTGGTGTCCGCCGTGAGCGCTAGCTCGACGTGGTTGGCCGGGTCGTCGGCCTGCAGGTAGTGGTCGTTGCTGACGAGGTCGACCTCGTCAGCCCACGACCAGCAGTCGATGACCTCCTTGTTCGCCATGAGGTTCGTGGTGACAGGCACGTCCGGGCTGAACCGGCTGAGGATGTCGCGCTCGGCCCGGTAGCACGCCAGGTGCTCGTCGGAGGAGAACCGGCGGAAGTCCAGGTACTGCCCGGGGTTGGCGAAAGCCGGCGTAGCCCGTGGGGGCAGCACCTCGGTGAAGTCGCCGTACCGCTGCGACCAGAAGTCGGTGCCCCACGCGTGGTTCAGGGCGTCGGCGTCGTCATAACGACGCTGCAACCAGCTACGGAACGCGGCCGCGCTGGTGTCACACCAGCAGCAGGCGACGTGGCAGCCGTACTCGTTGCCGACGTGCCACATCGCCAGCGCCTCGTGGCCGGCGTAGCGCTGCGCGAGCTGCTCGACGAGGAGGGCCGCGCGCTCGCGGAACACCGGCGAGCTCGGGCAGTACGCCTGTCGGCTGCCGGGCCACAACGTGCGACCGTCCGCGTCGACCGGCAGGGTCTCGGGCCACCGGTGGGCCAGCCAAGGCGGTGGCGAGGCGGTCGCGGTCGCCAGGTCGACGGCGATGTCGTCGCCAGCGAGGAGGTCGAGCACCCGGTCCAGCCAGTCGAAGGAGTAGTTGTCTGCGGACGGCTCGAGCCGGGCCCAACCGAACACGCCGACGGTCACCATCGTGACCCCGGCCGCGCGCATCAGCGCTACGTCGTCCGGCCAGACCGACTCCGGCCACTGCTCGGGGTTGTAGTCCCCGCCGAATTGCAGCCCTCCACCACCCGACATGCCGAAGAGCCTCTACCGGGGCGGTGCGCAAGTCAACAGGTTCCAACAAGTGCCGGCGTCGCCGTGTTGACTTTGTACGGCAAGACTAGGCGAAGTCTTGACATGTCGGACCCTCAAACGGTCAAATGGGGACACCGCGCATGTTGAGTCACGTTCGAACGTGTTGGACCTGATTCGCAATTCAGCATCGACCAGAGGAGCAGCCGATGTCTCGACCTAGCACTCCGCTGTGGACCCCCCGCCCCACCCGGTCGGTCGCGGCGCCGTTGTCCCGGCGCTCGCTGCTGCGCGGAGCCGCGGTCGGCGGCAGCCTGGTCGCGCTCCCCGGTCTGAGCGCCTGCAGCGACCGGGGGTCCAGCCCGACGGAGTCGTCCGGCGGTGGCGGTGAAGCGGCTTCGCTCGGGTCGAACTTCTCCGACGACGTGCCCAAGCGCGCGCTGCAGGCCAGCATCGAAGCGTTCATCAAGTCGCAGGGCGTCGAGGTGGAGACGAACACGGTCGACCACGAGCAGTTCCAGGAGCAGATCACCAAGTACCTGCAGAGCGGCCCGGACGACGTATGGGCTTGGTTCGCCGGCTACCGGATGCGCTTCTTCGCGGCCAAGGGCTTCGCCGGTGACCTGTCCGGCGTGTGGAGCGACAGTCTCGATGCCCAGTACACCGAGGCGTTCAAGCAGGCGTCGACCGGCGACGACGGCAACCAGTACTTCGTGCCGTTCTACAACTACCCGTGGGCGGTCTTCTACCGCAAGAGCCTGTTCGCCGACCGCGGTTACACGGTCCCGACGACCATGGACGACTTCGAGGCGCTGTGCCAGGAGATGGCCTCCGACGGGCTGACCCCGGTCGCCTTCGCCGACCAGGAGGGCTGGCCCGCGATGGGCACCTTCGATGCGATCAACTTCCGGCTCAACGGCTACGACTTCCACGTCGCCCTGATGGCCGGCGAGGAGTCGTGGGAGAGCGACGAGGTCAAGGCGGTCTTCGAGACCTGGCGGGACCGGCTGCTGCCCTACCAGACCCCGACTGACCAGGCGCTCGGACTGGACTGGCTGGACGTGGCGCCGGACCTGGTCCAGAAGAAGGCCGGCATGTACTACCTCGGCATGTTCGTCGGCCAGGCGTTCACCAACGAGCAGGACCGCGAGGACCTGGACTTCTTCGCCTTCCCGGAGCTCAACCCCGAGTTCGGCCAGGACACCATCGACGCCCCGATCGACGGGTGGATGATGGCGCCGGAGCCGGAGGACCAGGAGGCGGCGGAGGCGTTGCTGAGCTGGTTCGGCAGTGCGGAGGGCCAGGAGGCCTACCTCGAGGTCGACCCGAACAACGTCGCGGCCAGCAGCGACGCCGACACCTCGAACTACAACAACCTCCAGCGAAAGGCCGTCGAGCTCATCGGCCAAGCCGACCACATCACCCAGTACCTCGACCGCGACACCGACCCGACGTTCGCCGCGACGGTGATGATCTCCTCGCTCCAGGACTTCCTCAAGGCGCCCGATGACATCGACGGCATCTGCGCGAGCATCGAGGAGCAGAAGCAGTCCATCTTCGGCTGACGGGCAGGACCCCCGATGGCTACCACGACCGAGCCGGCGAGCAGGCAGGCCCCGCCGCGGCGGGGCCGGCTGCGCCGGCTGACCCGCGGCGACAAGTTCGTCCTCACGGTCTTCATCGGCGTTCCGACGCTGCTGCACATCTGCCTGATCTGGGTGCCGACGGTGGGGTCTGTGGTGTTGTCGGCATCGGACTGGGACGGGATCAGCCCGCTGTCGGCCCTGGAGTGGGTAGGGCTGCAGAACTACCAGGAGATCGTCACGATCTACCCGGACTTCTGGCCGGCGGTGTTGAACAACGTCCTGTGGCTGGGCTTCTTCCTGCTCGTCCCCACGACGTTCGCACTGCTGCTCGCCTACCTGCTGGACAAGAACCTGCACGGCACCCGCTTCTACCAAAGCTCGATCTTCATCCCGGTGGTGCTCTCGGCGGCCCTGGTCGGCTTCATCTGGGAGCTGGTGTACGAGGACCGCAACGGCCTGCTCAACAACCTGATCCGCGCGACGGTCAACGACGACTTCTCCCGCCAGTGGCTGTCGGAGTCGGGCAACATCTGGCCGGTCCTGCTCGCCGCGTCGTGGCGGCACGTCGGGTACGTGATGATCCTGTTCCTTGCCGGGTTGAAGAGCGTGGACCCAGCGTTGCGTGAGGCGGCAGCGTTGGACGGCGCCAACGAGTGGCAGGTCTTCCGGCACGTGATCTTCCCGTCGCTCGCGCCGGTCAACGTCGTCGTCCTGGTGGTGACCATCATCGAGTCGCTGCGTGCCTTCGACATCGTGTACGTCATCAACCGGGGCCGCAACGGGCTCGAGCTGGTGTCGGTGCTCATCTACGACAACGTCGTCGGGGAGGCCAGCAGGATCGGGTACGGCTCCGCGCTCGCGGTGTTCCTGCTGGCCATCACGCTGATCGTCATCCTGCCGTACCTGTATCGCACCTTCCGGCAGGAGCTCCCGTCATGAGCGTGCTCGACGACACCACGGTGGGTGCGGAGGTGAGCCCGCGCGCCGCCGGCCCACCGGCCACGCCCCGCCGCCGGTGGCCAACCGTGCTGGCCTACGTCGTGCTGGTGGGCTCGACCGTGGGCGTCCTGGCACCGATCCTCTGGGCGGTGTACACCTCGCTCCGCCCGATCGAGGACACGCTGGACAACGGCTACTTCTCCCTGCCTGCGGGCGGACTGACGCTGGACAACTACACGACGGCCTGGGAGCGGGCCGACCTCGGCCGCTACTTCGTCAACACCCTGATCATCGTCGTCCCGGCAGTCATCGCGGTCCTGCTGCTGTCGTCGTTCGTGGCCTATGCGGTGAGCCGCTTCTCGTTCCGGCTCAACCTGGCGCTGCTGCTGTTGTTCACCGCCGGCAACCTGCTGCCGCAGCAGGTGGTGATCACGCCCCTGTACCTGCTTTACACCAAGGTGCTGTGGCTGCCGTTCGCGCTGAGCGAGGACGGCTACTGGATCAACTCCCAGACTGGGCTGATCATGATCCACATCGCCTTCCAGATGGGCTTCTGCACCTTCGTCATGAGCTCGTACATGAAGACGATCCCCATCGAGATGACCGAGGCCGCGCTTGTCGACGGCGCGGGTGTCCTGCGGCAGTACTGGTCGGTCGTGCTGCCACTGTGCCGGGCGCCGCTGGCCGCTCTGGCGACGCTGGAGTTCACCTGGATCTACAACGACTTCTTCTGGGCGCTGGTCCTGCTCATCGGCAACGGTGAGGACCAGCCGATCACCACGGCGCTGAGCAGCCTGACGGGGACCTACTTCACCAACGACAACCTCGTCGCCGCCGGGTCCATCCTGACCGCGGTGCCGACCATCCTGGTGTTCGTCGTGCTGCAGAAGCAGTTCGTCAGCGGGCTGACGCTCGGCGCCAGCAAGGGCTGAGCCGAGCCCACCAGCGTCATGGCGATCGAGGCCAGGGGCCATCAATCCCTGTGCCGCAGCCAGGCGGTTCGAGCCACGCGAGCAGTGCGCGGGATGATCGCGCGATGACAACCGACCGCACCGTGCTGCTGCGCCGCGGCGGCTGTTCGGTGCTGATCGCCGCCGGACCGGCCCAGCCGTGGTGCGTGGTGCACTGGGGCAGCGATCTCGGCGACCTCGACGACCAGGCGCAGGCCGCCGTCGTGGCGGTGACCGCCAGGCCGGTGCCGCCAAGCTCACTGGACCGTGCGGTGCGGGTCGGTCTGGTGCCGGAGACGGCCCGCGGCTGGACCGGTCGCCCTGGGCTGTCCGGCCACCCGGCCGAAGCGGCGCCGGCGCCGCAGCCGCTGCTGCGTCCGGCCGGCTGCGACGTCGCACTCGACACCCCGACGGCCACCTGCCACCTGCACAGCAGCGACGACCAGCTCGAGGTGCGGCTGACCAGCACCGTCGAGCTCGGCCCGGAGGGAGTGGTGCGGGTCCGGCACGAGCTGGTCAATCGTGGCGAGCGGGCGTACGTCGTCGACGCCCTGCTGCCCTGTCTGCCGCTGGCCGGCCCGGCGACCGAGGTGCTGGACCTGACCGGACGCTGGTGCCGGGAGAGGTCTCCGCAACGCCGGCTGCTGCACCAGGGCGCCTGGGTACGCGACTCGCGGCACGGCCGCACCGGCCACGACGCGACCCTGCTGATGGTGGCAGGCACGTCGGGTTTCGGGTTCGGCCACGGCGAGGTGTGGGGCACACACGTCGCGTGGAGTGGCGACCACACCGCCTGGGTGGAGCGGCTGCCAACCGGCGAGGGTCTGCTCGGCGGCGGCGAGCTGCTCGCGCCAAACGAGGTGGTACTTGGCCCGGGGCAGGCCTACACCTCGCCGTGGCTGGTCGCCGGCTGGTCCGACGCCGGCCTGGACGGGCTCACCGACCGCCTGCACCGCTACGTCCGCGCGCGGCCACAGCACCCGCGACGAGCCCGGCCGGTCGTCCTCAACACCTGGGAGGCGGTCTACTTCGACCACGACCTCGACCGGTTGCGCGCCCTCGCCGACTCCGCCGCGGGGCTGGGTGTGGAACGGTTCGTGCTCGACGACGGCTGGTTCCTCGGGCGCCGCGACGACCGGCGCGGCCTGGGTGACTGGACCGTCGACCCGGCTGTGTGGCCGGACGGCCTGCATCCGCTGGTCTCGCACGTGCGCGGGCTGGGGATGCAGTTCGGGCTCTGGGTGGAACCCGAGATGGTCAATCTCGACTCCGACACCGCTCGGGCGCACCCGGAGTGGGTTCTTGCCAGCCCGGGCCGCCAGCCACCCGGTTGGCGGCACCAGCAGGTGCTCGACCTGCAGCACCCGGGTGCCTACGACCATGTCCGGGCCGCGTTGCTGGCCCTGCTGGACGAGTACGACATCGGGTACCTCAAGTGGGACATGAACCGCGATCTGGTCGACACCGCGGGATCCGTCCGCGGTCAGACACTGGCGCTGTACCGGTTGCTCGACGAGCTGCGCGCGTCACACCCCGGGCTGGAGATCGAGAGCTGCTCCTCCGGTGGCGCACGGGTGGACTTGGCGGTTCTGGAGCGCACCGATCGGGTGTGGGCCAGTGACTGCAACGACGCCCTCGAACGGCAGTCCATTCAGCGCTGGACGGGGCTGCTCCTGCCGCCGGAGCTCGTCGGCTCCCATGTCGGTCCCGGCCAAGCTCACACGACCGGCCGCGCGCACCGGCTGTCGTTTCGCGCGGTGACCGCGCTGTTCGGGCACTTCGGGATCGAATGGGACGTGGCCGCGTTGGCTCCGGCCGAAGCCACCGAGCTGGCGGGCTGGATCGCGCTGTACCGCAACGAGCGCGACCTGCTGCACACCGGTCGCGTCGTCCGTGCCGACCACCCCGACCCGTCGGTATGGGTGCACGGTGTGGTGTCCGCGGCCGGTGACCGCGCTCTGTTCGCGGTGGTGACGGTGGCGGCCTCGTCGCACGCAGTGCCGGTGCCGGTCCGCCTGCCAGGGCTGGACCCGGCTCGTGCGTACGACGTGGCCGTCGTGGGCCCGCCGCCGGCAATCCCCCCGCCCCGCCTGCACCTGGGCGGCGCGTCGTGGATCGACGGTGGGCAGGTCCGGGTGGCGGGCTCGGTCCTTGCCAGGCTCGGCCTCGCGCTGCCCCCGGCGGCGCCAGAGTCGGCGATCGTACTGCGGGTGTCCGCCCACCGTTAGGCTCCGCTCCATGGCCGACACCGGTGGGGGCCCGGGTCCTGTGCATCAGCTGTTCCGGCGAGGGTGACCCGTGGACTCCGTGTGGCTCAACAGCGCCCTGATCGTGTTCTTCGTCATTCTCGGCGGCTTCTTCGCCGCGGCCGAGATCGCGCTGGTCTCGTTGCGGGACAGTCAGATCCGCAACCTCGCCCAGCGCGGCAAGCGCGGCAAGACCGTGGCCCGGGTGGCTGCGAACCCGAATCGGTTCCTGTCCGCGGTGCAGGTAGGCGTCACCTTGATGGGCTTCCTGTCGGCGGCCTTCGGCGGCGCCACCATCGCCGCCGAGCTTGCTCCGGTGTTCGAGTCGTGGGTGTCTCCTGCGGTCGCCGAGGTGGTCGCCCTCGTAGCGGTCACGCTGGTGATCTCGTACGTGTCGATCGTGCTCGGCGAACTGGTCGCCAAGCGGCTCGCGCTGCAGCGGGCCGAGGTGACGGCGCTGCTGCTAGCGCCCGCGGTCGACCACATTGCCACCGCCCTGCGACCGTTCATCTGGCTGCTCGGTCGGTCGACCGACGTGGTGCTGCGGCTGCTCGGCGGTGACCCCGCCGCCCAGCGCGAGCAGATGAGTGACCAGGAGCTGCGTGAGCTGGTCAGCAGCCACGAGACACTGAGCCCCGAAGAGCGCCGGATCGTCGAAGAGGTCTTCGAGGCGGTCGACCGTCAGATCCGCGAGGTGATGATCCCGCGTACCGAGGTGGACTTCATCGACGAGTCGATGCCGGTGGCGAAGGCCGCGGCGCTGGCGACCGAGCGGCCACACTCGCGCTATCCGGTGATCCGCGGCTCGTCGGACGACATCGTTGGCTTCCTGCACGTACGAGACCTGTTTCAGCCTGGTCAGGACTCGGTACACGTCGGAGACCTGGTCCGCGACACCCTGATGCTGCCGGGCACCCGCGAGGTGCTGCCCGCGCTGGCCGACATGCGCCGCGACGGTGTGCACCTGGCGATCGTCGTCGACGAGTACGGCGGCACGGCGGGGATCGTGACGATGGAGGACCTGCTCGAGGAGCTGATCGGCGACATCCGCGACGAGTTCGACCATCACGAGCCGAACACCCGCCGCCTCGTCGGCGGTGAGGTGGAGGTCGACGGCCTGCTCAACCTCGAGGATTTCGAGGACGAGACCGGCCTCGAGCTGCCGGAAGGGCCGTACGAGACCGTGGCCGGCTACATCACGTCCTGCCTCGGCCGGTTGCCCGCGGCCGGCGACGAGTGCGCGGTGGACGGGCGCATGCTGACCGTGGTGGAGATGGACGGGCGTCGGATCGGGCGGGTCCAGGTGCGGACCCAAGGCGCTGGTCGCGACCGCACCACCGACCAGGACGCCGGCGCGACCCGCGCCGGCCCCGACGCCGGTGGCGCCGACGAAGGCTGACCACGTCGAGTCCGCCGCTGGCACAATGCACAACATGGGGCACGACATGAGCAACCAGCTGCCTGACCGACCCAGGGTGCTGTCCGGCATCCAGCCGACCGCCGACTCGTTCCACCTCGGCAGCTACTTGGGCGCGGTCCGGCAGTGGGTGGCGCTGCAGGCCGACTACGACGCGTTCTACTGCGTCGTCGACCTGCACGCCATCACCACCGAGCACAACCCGGACCGGTTGCGTGAGCGGACGTACCGCTCGGCTGCCCAGCTGCTTGCGGCCGGGATCGAGCCCGAGCGGGCCACCATGTTCGTGCAGAGCCAGGTGCCCGAGCACACCCAGCTCGCCTGGGTGCTCAGCTGCCTCACCGGGTTCGGTGAGGCCAACCGGATGACCCAGTTCAAGGACAAGAGCGCCCGAGGCGGTGCCGACCGCACCAGCGTGGGTCTGTTCACCTACCCGGTGCTGCAGGCTGCAGACATCCTGCTCTACCAGGCGCACCAGGTGCCGGTCGGCGAGGACCAGCGCCAGCACCTCGAGCTCACCCGCGTGCTGGCGGGCCGGTTCAACCAGCGGTTCGGCACCACCTTCCAGGTGCCGGACCCCTACATCGTCAAGGACACCGCAAAGATCCTCGACCTGCAGACGCCCGACAAGAAGATGAGCAAGAGCGCAGCGGGGCCGGGCTGTTTGTTCCTGCTGGACGAACCCGGGGCCAACGCGAAGAAGGTCCGTGGCGCCGTCACCGACTCCGGTCGCGAGGTGCGCTACGACGCGCAGGACAAGCCCGGCGTGTCCAATCTGCTCACCATCCACTCTGCGCTCACCGGCACCTCCGTCTGCGACCTGGAACGGGCATACGTGGGGCGCGGTTACGGCGACCTCAAGAAGGAACTCGCCCAGGTGGTCGCCGACTTCGCCACCCCCTTCCGTACCCGGACACTCGAGCTGCTCGACGACCGGGCCGGGCTGGACAAGCTGCTGGCCGCCGGGGCCGAACGCGCCCGCACGGTGGCCGCCGAGACGCTAAAGACGGTGTACGAGCGGGTCGGCTTCGCCCCCGCTGCCGGCTGACCCGCCGATCAGCGGTGCTCGGCCCGGAGGCGAGGCCGGTGGCTATGGTCTGGGCATGGGGTCGGGGCCGGTGTCCATCGGGGTAGCCGTTGCGGTGCCGGAGCCGTACGCGACTGAGCTGCGCACGTACCGTGCCTCGTTCGGCGACGTGCAGGCGCGTGCTGTTCCGACGCACGTCACCCTGGTACCGCCGGTGACCGTGGACGGCGACCTCGTCCCCGTGGAGACGCACCTGAGCCGGGTCGCCCTGCGGCATAGGCCGTTCGAGATGCTGCTGCGGGGCACCGGCACGTTCCGGCCGCTGTCGCCGGTGGTTTTCGTCGCTGTTGCGCTGGGTATCGCCGAGTGCGAGCTGCTGGCGCACGACGTGCGCGCGGGTCCGCTGGCGGTCGAGCCCGAGTTCCCGTACCACCCGCACGTCACGATCGCCCACCACCTCGACGACGTAGCGCTCGACAAGGCCTTCGACACGCTCGCCGACTACCGGTGCGCCTTCGACGTCGACGCCTTCGTCCTGTTCGTGCACGACGGCGTCGCCCGTTGGCACGAGCGCCGCGTGTTCGAGCTGGGACCCGCCGGGTGAGCGGCGCGGTCGCCAGAGTCAAGCAGACCGCGGCCGAGGCGCAGCGGCGCGCTCCGTGGGTCGAGCACGTGGTCGCGATGCTGCAGCACTACGGCCGGGTCGACGGCTCGGTGCTGGCCGGTGGCGTGACGTACTTCGCCTACCTGTCGTTCTTCCCTGTGCTGGCACTGGCGTTCGCAGCCGTAGGTGTCGTGGCCGACGTCTTCCCTGCGGCCCGCGACAGTCTCAGCACCGCCATGGTCGATGCGTTCCCAGGCATCATCGAGCAGGATTGCGAGTCATCGGGATGCATCGAGCTCAGTACCTTCACCGACGCGGCCGGTGCCGCGACGGTCTTCGGCGTTCTGGGCCTGCTGTACGCAGGGCTGAACTGGCTGTCCGGGCTGCGCAGCTCGCTGGCTGACGTCTTCGAGACGCCGCCCACCGAGCGTCAGAACATCGTGGTGGGCAAGGCGATCGACCTGGTTGCGCTGGTGGCGCTCGGAGTTGCCCTCATCGTCTCCGTTGGGCTGTCCAGCGCGGTGACCAGCCTGATCCCGTACCTGCTCGGCCTGCTCGGCCTGGCCGACATCCCGGGCATGTCATTGCTGTTCGGTGCGCTGGGCATCGCGCTCGGGGTCGCGTCCAGCACGTTGCTGTTCCTCATCATGTTTCGGCTGCTCGCCGCCAACGCGGACGTGACTCCCCGCGACCGGCTTCGCGCCGCGCTGCTGTCCGGAATGGGTTTCGAGGCTCTCAAGCTGCTCGCTGCGACGCTGGTCGCAACGGCGCTCGGCAACCCGGCGTTCGCCACGCTGGGAGTGTCGCTGGTGTTGGTGCTCTGGATGAACTACTTCTCCCGGCTGGTGCTCTATGGCGCCTCGTGGGCGGCGGTGGCCGCCCAGGTGCGCGCGAAGCGCGACGAGCGGGAGCCTGGTCGGGTTGATCGGCTGGAAGCGGCGCCGCTGGGCGGGTCGCCGCCGCTGACGCCGGTCGGAGTGCGAACCCGTACCGACGAAGACGAACTAGGCGCCTTCCTGCGGGGCCTGGCGGTGGGTGCCGCAATGGTAGGGGCGGCGTGGGCGCTGCTGCGCCGCGGCCCCCGGCCCAGCGCGTGACCAGCCTGAAGTGGCCCGTCCGCGGGCGGCGCACCGGCGGGCTGCGGGCGAGCTTGCCCGCGTAGCCTGCGACCCATGAACGGCAAGACCGAGTCCGGGCAGCCTTTCGAGGCCGTGTACGGGCCCGACACGCTGTCGGACTGGGATCCGGCCGAGCGGCTCGGGCGTCCCGGCGAGTTCCCGTACACCCGCGGCGTCTACCCGACCATGTACACCGGCCGACCATGGACGATGCGCCAGTACGCCGGCTTCGGCACCGCGACCGAGTCGAACGCCCGCTATCACCAGCTGATCGCGCACGGCACCACCGGGCTGTCGGTGGCGTTCGACCTGCCGACGCAGATGGGTTACGACTCCGATGCTCCGATTGCCCACGGTGAGGTGGGCAAGGTCGGGGTCGCGATCGACTCGATCGACGACATGCGCCTGCTGTTCGACAAGATCCCGCTCGGTGAGGTCTCCACCTCGATGACCATCAACGCGCCGGCGGCGCTGCTGCTGCTGCTGTACCAGCTGGTCGCCGAGGAGCAGGGGGTCGACCCCACGCGGCTGACCGGGACCTGCCAGAACGACGTGCTCAAGGAGTACATCGCCCGCGGCACCTACATCTACCCGCCGGCCGAGTCGTTGCGCCTGGTCACCGACATCTTCCGATACTGCGGCGAGCAGCTGCCGCGGTGGAACACCATCTCGATCTCCGGCTACCACATGGCCGAGGCGGGGGCGACGCCGGCGCAGGAGGTCGCGTTCACGCTGTCGAACGGCATCGAGTACGTGCGCGCCGCGATCGCCGCCGGCCAAGACGTGGACGACATCGCGCCCCGGCTGGCGTTCTTCTTCGTCTCCCGTACGACGCTGCTCGAGGAGGTGGCGAAGTTCAGAGCGGCCAGGCGGATCTGGGCGCGGGTGATGCGCGACGAGCTCGGCGCGCGGGACCCGAAGTCGATGACGCTGCGCTTCCACACCCAGACCGCCGGAGTGCAGCTGACCGCCCAGCAGCCGGAGGTGAACCTGGTGCGGGTCGCCGTGCAGGGACTCGCGGCGGTGCTCGGAGGCACCCAGTCGCTGCACACGAACTCCTACGACGAGGCGATCGGGCTGCCGACCGACAAGGCTGCGAGGCTTGCGCTGCGCACCCAGCAGGTGCTGGCGTACGAGACCGACGTGACCGAGACCGTCGACCCGTTCGCCGGCTCGTACGCGATGGAGGCGCTGACCGACGGCGTCGAGGCGGCGGCGCTGGAACTGATGGGCACCGTCGATGACCTCGGTGGGGCCGTGCGCGCGATCGAACACGGCTTCCAGAAGAACGAGATCGAGACGTCCGCCTACCGGATCGCCCTACAGATCGAGACCGAGGAGCGGGTCGTGGTCGGTGTCAACCGACACCGCTCCGAGCGGGAGGACGCGTACGAGCCGCTGCGGCTCGATCCGGAGATCGAGCAGCAGCAGGCCGCGCGGCTGGCCCGGCTGCGGGCCGAGCGCGACAGCGCGGCAGTCAAGGAGCACCTGGACGCGCTGCGTGAGCTGGCGTCGAAGCCGGCCGCCCACGACACCAACGTGCTGGTGCCGATGAAGCTGGCGCTGCGCGAGCGAGCCACGGTGGGCGAGGTGTGCGACGCCCTGCGTGAGGTGTGGGGGGTCTACCAGCCCCCGGAAGTCACCTGACCCGCGTTGCGCCACAGCGCTCGCAGCTTGGTGTGAGGATTCCTCCAGCCCGAGCGCAGGCTTGTCCCCGCCGAACGGATCTTCCGACGGTTTGGTCGCTGGGGCTGCCACTAGGTCGGAGGATCGGGCTGGGCCGCCGAAGCGCAGTACGGATCTTCCAACGGTTTGGTCGCTGTGGCTGCCATCAGGTCGGAAGATCCGTCGCTCATGGCCGCTCCGCTGGCCCAGTGTCGCGGACATGTCGCGGCCGCGACGAGACTGGGAGGAGACAGTCGTGAACGGTACGCAGGCCCAGCTGGCCAAGCGGGCTGTGGCGGCCGTGTTCTTGCTCAACGGCCTGGGGTTTGCCGCCTTGTTCGCGCGGGTCCCGGCCGTT
Source organism: Actinomycetota bacterium (assembly GCA_030855835.1). GTDB lineage: Bacteria > Actinomycetota > Actinomycetes > Propionibacteriales > Nocardioidaceae > JACCVL01. The sequence goes on from JALYQN010000116.1 coordinate 12,899, forward strand.
CGCGACCGCCTCGACCTGAGCGTCGCCGGCGTCGGGCTGCTGCTGCTGGCGCTGTCGGCCGGCACGCTCACCGCGCTGCCGGTGTCCGGTGCGGTGGTGCACCGGTGGGGACCAGCGCGCAGCGTCCTCGCCGGCGCCGTGCTGGCCGCGGTCGGCTTCAGCGCGATCGGCGCGGGGCTCGAGCTTGGGTCAGCTGCGGTGGTGGCGGCCGGGTTGGCTGTGTACGGGGTTGGCACCAGCACCTGGGACGTCGCGATGAACGTCGAGGGTGCCGAGGTCGAGCGCCGGGTGGGGCACACCCTGATGCCGCGCCTGCACGCCGCTTACAGCATCGGCACGGTTGGCGGCGCGCTGCTGGGGGCAGCGGCGGCCCGCTACGGGGTGCCGCTGCCGATCGAGCTGTCCCTGGTAGTCCCGATCTGCCTATTCGGGCCGATGATCGCCGTCCGCCGGTTCCTTCCCGCCGACCCCGAGACGGCGCCGGGCGCGGGCTCAGACGTGCGCCGCGCGGCCGGTGCCTGGGCGGAGCCGCGAACCCTGCTCATCGGCCTGATGGTCTGCTCCTTCGCGCTGGTCGAAGGCGTCGCCAACGACTGGATGGCGCTGGCCATCGTGGACGGGCACGATCAGTCGCAGACCGTCGGCGCACTCGGCTACGGCGCGTTCGTGACCGCCATGACGCTGGGTCGGCTGCTGGGCGGCTCGGTGCTCGACCGCCTCGGCCGGATCCGCGTGCTCCAGGCAACCGGTGCCCTCGCGGTCCTCGGCGCCGGCACCGTCATCGTCGCCGGCCCGCTCCCGCTGGTGCTGGCCGGGGCGGCGGTGTGGGGCGTCGGTGCGTCGCTCGGGTTCCCGGTCGGCATGAGCGCGGCTGCCGACGACCCCGGGCGGGCGCCGGCCCGGGTCGCGGTGGTCGGCTCGATCGGTTACACCGCCTTCCTCGCCGGCCCGCCGCTGGTGGGCTTCCTGGCCGAGGGCTTCGGGGTGCTGCGC
>JALYQN010000169.1 GCA_030855835.1 Actinomycetota bacterium
TGCCCTCCGCAGCGCCTTCGACCGCGATGCCGACCGCGATGCCGACCGCGATGCCGACGGCGATGCCGACCGAGGCGCCGACCGAGGCGGAGCGCGTCGAGGTGCAGCAGGATGCGTCGGGGCCCGACCCGAGCGCGGATACGACCGGGCCGGCCGAGCAGGCCGAGGAGACCACCGAGCCGGCCGAGCAGGCCGAGGAGACCACCGAGCCGGCCGACCTGTCGATCGAGGCATCCACCTCACCCCAGGTCGTGGAGCAGGACGAGGTGGTCACCTTGACGATCACCATCTACAACGCCGGCCCCGGTGACGAGCCGGCGGTGACCGTGACCGACTCGATCCCCGGCGGCGCGGTCCTGGCCGAACCCGTTCCCGGACTGGACGCGAGCACCGGGCTGCTCGACCTCGGCAGCCTCCCCGCAGGCGAGTCGATAACGATCACGATCCCGCTGTTGCTGCCGGAGCGGACGGGCAGCGTCGAGACGGCCCCCGTGGTGCACGGTGTGACGTCCGACGCCTACCCGATCGATGACCAGACCTGCACCGTGGTGACGGTCTCGCCGACGCCCGACCCCCAGTCCCAGCCGTCGCCACCACCGATCACGGACGGCGGCAACCAGAACCCGGCCGATCCGTCCGCCACCGAAGGCACCGAAGGCACCGAGGGCACCGAAGGCACCGCAGGCACCGAAGGCGGGACCGGGCAGCAGGCTGACGGCGGGGCGGAGACCGGGTCGGCACCGGGACCTGAGATGTCGGCCGGTCCCGGTCCGACTGCCGAGCCGCGGTCCCCCACGGGCATCGACCCGCCGTCGGCTCTACCGGGAGCCGGTGGCCCGCCGACCCAAGGCAATCCGTCGACGGGCGACTCCACCTCGACAGCGCCCGGCTCAGGTGGGCCTGGCGGGGCCGATGGCGGCGGTGGCCCGAGCGGTTCCGGTGCGGTCGACGGTGGCGCCGGGACCGACAGCCGCATCGTCACCGAACCGGCCGGCACCGGGTCGGCCCTGGGTGCCAAACCAGCGCTCGACCTGGCGGGGTGGCTGTTGCTTCTGGCCGGTGTGACCTTCGTGGTCATGGGCGGCTTGCGGCACAGCCGGCTCTGGCACTGAACCGCACCGGGTCAGCCGTCGAGGCGCGCCTTCAGGCCATCCAGCTCGGTCCACAGCACGCCCGGCAGCTTGTCGCCCAGCGTGTCGAACCACTCAGAGATCATCGGTAGCTCGGCGCGCCACTCCTCCTCATCGACCCGGATCGCGCGGCGTACCGCCGTCTCGTCGGCATCCAGCCCGTCGAGGTCGAGGCTGTCGTATGTCGGGATGAAGCCGATCGCCGTCTCCTCCGCGTCTGCGGTGCCCTCGATCCGCTCGATGGCCCACTTGAGGACCCGGCTGTTCTCGCGGAAGCCGGGCCACAGGAACCCGCCGTCCTCGTCGCGCCGGAACCAGTTGACGTAGAAGATCTTGGGCAGCTTGTCGGCGTCGTGGGTCTTGCCGGTCTCGAGCCAGTGATCGAGGTACTCACCGGCGTTGTAACCGATGAAGGGCAGCATGGCCATCGGGTCGCGGCGCACCACGCCGACCTCGCCAGTGGCGGCTGCGGTCGTCTCCGACGACAACGTGGCGCCCATGAAGGTGCCATGTACCCAGTCACGCGCTTGGGTGACCAGTGGGATCGTGGTCTTGCGCCGGCCGCCGAAGAAGATCGCCGAGATCGGTACCCCCTGTGGGTCCTCGTACTCGGGGGCGAGGATGGGAACCTGGCGGATCGGGGTGCAGAAGCGGCTGTTGGGATGGGCTGCCGGCTCGCCGCCGTCCGGTGTCCAGTCGCGGCCCTTCCAGTCGGTGAGGTGGTCAGGCGGCTCGTCGGTCATGCCTTCCCACCAGATGTCGCCGTCGTCGGTGAGCCCGACGTTGGTGAAGACGGAGTTGCCCTCCTCCACGGTGCGCATCGCCGTGGGGTTGGTGGTCCAGCCCGTGCCCGGGGCGACACCGAACAGACCGAACTCGGGGTTGATCGCGTACAGCCGGCCGTCATCGCCGAACCGCATCCACGCGATGTCGTCGCCGACGGTCTCGGCCTTCCAGCCGTCCAGCGTCGGGTCGAGCATGGCGAGGTTCGTCTTGCCGCACGCGCTCGGAAAGCACGCCGCGATGTGGTGGACCTTGCCCTCGGGCGAGGTGAGCTTGAGCAGCAGCATGTGCTCGGCCAGCCATCCCTCGTCGCGGGCGATGGCCGACGCGATCCGCAGCGAGTAGCACTTCTTGCCCAGCAGGGAGTTGCCGCCGTACCCGGACCCGTAGCTCCAGATGGCGCGCTCGGCAGGGAAGTGCGAGATGTACTTGGTCTCACTGCACGGCCATGCCATGTCGTCCTGCCCGGGCTCGCGCGGAGCGCCCACCGAGTGCAGGCACGGCACGTACGGCGCGTCGAGCTCGCCCATCCGGTCGAGGACTTTGCGGCCCATCCGGGTCATCACCCGCATGCTCACCACGACGTAGGCGGAGTCGGTGATCTCGACCCCGAACTTCGGCTCATTGGCCTCGAGGTGACCCATCACGAATGGGA